>JAISAX010000114.1 GCA_031266495.1 Opitutaceae bacterium | reverse complement strand
GGGTAGGTCGGGACTACACGCACCTTGGAAAAATCAGACGCCACTGATCAGCGGGTTACGCGGCGCACACGTCCGAAAAAAACGGCTTTCAAGGTCGAGTAGCGGAAGTCGGGCTAATCGGGTGATCGGCCGATTGCCCGATGATCAAGAGTTCCAGCCCTCATGCCGCATCGGCAGACGATTGAGCGCATCGCGACAGGATTGCCATTGAGGCATGAAACGCTCCAGCAACTCCATAAAGCGGACGTTATGTGTAGGCTCCAGCAAGTGAATCATTTCATGAACGACCACATATTCGAGCAATCGCCTGGGCTTTTTCACCAACTCTGTGTTGAGCCGGATATGCCTGGCAGCGTGATTGCAACTTCCCCATTTTGTTTTCATTCGCTGGAGAAAATACCTGTGCACGGTCACACCGAGTTGTGGCTCCCGGCGTTTGATGATGCCTGGGACAACTTCATGGAGTAACGATTTGTGCCACTCATGCAGCACTTCACCCCGGCGTTCGGCGGGGGTATGCGGCCTGACCGTGAGGATAATGTGGCGATGATCAAGGGAAACCGAGGATTTTGTATCCTGCCAGACAATCCGCAGGAGCCTCCTCTGACCCCAAAGATAATGACTCTCTTGATGAAGATATTCCCGAGGCGACTCTCTTTCCTGATTCTGAAGTTTGTGCTGATGACGCCTGATCCACGGGAGTTTGCTGATTGCGAACAAGCGGACGGTTTCAAGGCTCATGCGCTCCGGCGCCGCGATGCGTACGCGGCCTGTAGGCGGATGCACGCTCAGATGCACGTTCCTGATGCCCTTGCGGACAGGCCCCTGGTCTTGGCCTCGAATCACGCATCCACCTTCTGCGGCGACTCCAGTTCCTGCCCGATGTCCCGCGCCTCGTAAACGAGATCGAGCACCACGCCGTCCTCCACCGCTTCGCCGAACTTGTAGGTGTGGATGTATCCACCAAACACTTCCAGGCTGGTCGCCTTGTCCTTTTTCAACAGTGGCGTGCCGGTGAAGCCGATGAACACCGCGCCCGGCAGCACCGCCTTCATCGTCCTGTGCAGTTTGCCGCTCTGCGTGCGGTGACATTCGTCCACGAATACGAACAATTCGCCCACCGCCGGACCGGGCTGCTTTTTCAATTCCTCGATAAATGCATCGAAAGCCTTTTCGTCCTTCAGGCCCTTTTTGCCGAACTTGTGAACCAGCGAACAGAGCAGCCGGGGCTTTGCCTGGCCGAGTTGCGTCATCAGGTCTGCGCCGCTGCTCGTGCGATGGATGGCCTCGCCCGCCTCGCCGAAGACGCGTTCGATCTGTTTGTCGAGTTCGTCGCGGTCGGTGAGGATGAGGACGCGCGCCTTCGGCTTGTTTTCGAGAATCCATCTGGCGAGCAACACCATCACGATGCTTTTGCCGCTGCCCTGTGTGTGCCAGATGATGCCGCCCTGGTGTGAGCCTGCGCGGCCTTGATGCCGAAATACTGGTGCACCCGGGGCAGTTTTTTTATGCCGCCGTCGAAAAGCACAAAATCGTGCAGCAGTTCGATCAGCCGGTCTTTGCGAGCCATCTTGAGCAGATACTTGTCGAGCTTGAAGCGGGTGTTGTCCGCCTCGTCCTCCTTCCAGCGAAGGAACATCTTTTCCGGCGTGCCAATCGTGCCGTAGCGCAGCCCCTCCGGGTTGTTTCCGGCAAAGACAACTTGCACCGTGGCGAAAAACCGCGCGTGAAACAGCTTTTGCTGGTTGGAGAGCAACTGCCGGATGCCGTCGCCGATGGAAGCGCGGCTGTTCTTCAACTCGATCACACCCACCGCGATGCCGTTGATGTAGAGCACGAGATCCGGACGGCGCGTGTGATCGCCGCTCAGCGTGACCTCCTCGGCAAGGGCGAAGTCGTTCTTTTCCGGCTGTTCCCAGTCGATGAGTTTGACGGTCTCCGTGACCTTGCCCGCCTCGGTTTTCACCGGCACGCCGTAGCGCAGAAAACTGTAAACGGCCTTGTTGTTGTCGTAGAGGCTGCGCTGTGGATTGGCGGCTTCGGTTTCGAGCAGATAGATCGCGCGGCTGATCTTGTCCGCCGGGTAGCCCACGTTCGCCAGATGCGCCGCAAGCAGCGTCTCCTCGATATTGCTGTTCCCGGCGCGGTCGCTCCAGTCGCCGAGGAAGCGGTAGCCGAGTTCATCGCGAAACAGGGCGATGATCCGGTTTTGGGTGGCACGTTCGGGTTGGCCGATATCACTCATGGGATTCGTTTCCTTTTCCTGGCGCCGTAAGCATCGCCGCGCCCCTGGCGGTCAACCGATACTTTTGCAGGCGGCTGTTGGGTTTGTCAGGAAAGGTCGGCTCGATGAGGTCCATTGCGAGCGAGGGACGGATGTAGGTCTCGCGCAGGCGGCGGCGGTTTTTGAGCCCAAACGCTTCGCGGATGGCTTCGTTGCCGAGCGGTTCGCGTTGTGCGAGGAGTCTGAGGAGTTTTTCCACGAACTCGCCGACTGGTGCCGTGACTGGTGCCGTGACTGGTGCCGTGACTGGGTCGGTGGTCTGACCTTCATCACCACGCATCAGGCGCAGATACGTCTCGTCGAAGGCAAACTCCGTCCAGATGCCGCCCGCCTCGAACCGCAATCGTGGCAAGGGAGTGGCGGCCGCGCGGCAGGCGTCGAAAATGCGTTCGATGCCCCGCCCCCATGCCTCGATTTCGCCCGCGCGGAAGAAGGCGTTGGCGATTTCCGGATTGTAGGGATGCGAAGTATGCGGTGCGAGCAAGGTGGCCGCAGTCCAGCCATCCGGCAGCACGGCCGGATTCCACAAAACCAGCCTGTCGTCATAGACGCGAATCTGCACCGGTGCGGGAATCATGTAATCCCGATGCACGAGCGCGTTGAGCACCGCTTCGCGCAGAGCCTCGTGCGGCACGGGGAAACGTTCCACGCGCACAATGCCTTCATAGCTCACCGCCGCCTTCAGGTATTTGGTGAGCAACAAGCCGCCCACTACGTTCAGCCTGTTGGCGAAACCGTGAGAAAGCCGACGACGACAAATCGCCCGCCGTGACACCGGGCAACGGCGAGCCATCCCAGGTGCGCCCGTAGCGGCGGAGCAGGAAACGGTCGAGACTCGCACCCTTGAGTTCCTGATTGGTGCTGCCGACGCGCTGGTAGTAGTGCCCTCGATAGCTGATGGGCGAAGGATAGGGCGGTACCACAATCTCCAGCCATGCCTTGCCCGCTTTCCGGTGGAGATTGACCGGCACGATGATGCCGAGAAGGTCGCGGATTTTGTTGGGCAAATCCTCCAGCAGTTTCCGGGCGTCCGGCACGCCGACCACCTCGCCCCGATCATTGCGCCCGATATGCAGCGCGCCGCCTTCGGCATTGGCAAAGCCGCACACTTGGCGGAGATGGTCATCCCGCCAGGATTCTTTCCATTCGGCGTGTTGGGTTTCGGGCATGGCGCGGTCAGTTGGACGGGATGAGCGTGAAGTTCACGCGATAGCAACAATCATGGATGTTGTTCAACTTATAGCCTTGATGTCTTGCAGTTTGGCTAATGTATAGCGCGGGCACCCCTGACCGACTTGCACCACATTCAGAGTAATATTCACCGGTTTGTAGAGATATTCACGGTTGAGCACGTTCGGATCCTCGATCCCGGGGCCAACCTTGCCACGCAAGATGCCATTTTGATCAGTCAATTTAAATTCGAACGTTCTGCCCACGGGAAGCGCTCCGGCAATGTGACCAGGAAACGCTTCCGTGGTCTCTTTGATATTATTACCATTCAAGCGTTCAGCGGAGTTTCGGACCTGACCGCTACCTGAGAAACGAAAGATCGAGTCATTGAATTCAAGGCCGCACCAAGCCTCGTGCTCGGAAACATAGCCAAGAAACTCGGCAACCTTTTTGACTGCTCGCGGATGCAGTTCATCCACCAGTTCCGAGAGATCGTCATCGCTACCTTCGGACGCGATGCGGAACAGCGTTTCCAATTTTTGCATGGCAATCTCGGTGTTCTGTGTATTCCGCACGACTCCCAGCTCCATTTCGGATTGAGCGGGATTTTCACTTGCCGGGGGGGGGGGGGAGGGGAGTTCGAACTCAAAGCCGAAAGAGCCGATGGCCGTGCCGGTTATGAGGAGCTGATTCTTTTGTTTATCCGGAATCGGCCCCATATAATGAAGGTTTTCGGAAATCCCCGCGACAATGGCGGCAAACGCATCAGTGAAGGCGCTGGATGCTTTACTGGCAAATTCCGCGGCAATGCCATGACTGCCAAACACCGGATTCCCGCGAAAGGTGAGCCGGGCTTTTTTGGGGAGCAGTGCCGGGTTGATTTGAGACAGGGCGCGTTTGGCGTTTTCAAGACGCGCTTCAAAACTCATCCGGTCAATCACCCGGTCGGCAGGAAGTTCAGAAAGAATGGATTCCAGTTCCTTGATTTCCGAAGCGAGGAAATTGTATTCGTCCTGGTTCATTGAGAGGCTCCTTCCTTTTCGATCTGATCAAGCAAATTTAAGGCGGTTTGGTCTTCAGCAAGGGAAAGTTCCACTTGGACAAATCCCTTCCAGATTCCGTTCCGGCGGTGCGACCACATGCTATGCCAATAGGAGATTCTTCGCACGTCGTATCGCTCAAGAGAAAGTCCGGTCTGGCAGGTGTAGGCGTCCACCAACCAGGTTTTCTTCACATGGTCGTGATCGAAAAGAAGAGGGGAGGAACTTGCGAGGTCGCTCTGGTTTCGGTCAGAGGGAAGTCGGTAGAATGTCACGACATCAACATCCCTGGGCGATTCACCCGCCAAAATTTCTTTGTTTTCCATAAAACTCCCATCGAGCCATTGGAAACCGTCGCTTGTCACCGTTTGCATGAAGGCTGTGCGGTAGGCAATCAGGCCGCGCAAAATCTTGATGCGCTCAGGCGAAGTGGCCAAACGCTCGATCACGGCTGTGAGCGAAACGCGATAAGGCGAACGGTCTGGGCTGTGACCGGGCTGTCCGGGACGAATGGGCGGCAGCACGGCGGCATTGTTCCATTGGGGAATCATCGTGAGTTGAAGATTGAAGGTTTTTTAGCGCCAAGTCCATTCATACTAAACGGATGCGTCCAGTGAGGAGGGATTGCATCATGGCCTGCTTGAGGGCGCGGGTCTTTTCCCGCCGCTGCTCCAACGCCGCCAGCTCTGCGTCCATCTCCCCCAGCACCTCGGCGATGGCGGTTTGTTCGGGTTTCGGCGGTAAGAGAAAGGAGGATTTTAGCAGGGCGTTCTTCGAAAGATTATAGCGAGTCGATCCCTGAGCGAGGGACTTCATGACTTCCCGGCCTAGATCACCTCTCAAGTAGTAGGCCAAAAAGAGTCCACTTGCTTGCCCGCGCCTTCCTTGTCGAGCACGAGGATGCACGCCGGGATGCCCGTGCCGTAGAAGAGATTCGCGGGCAGGCCGATGATGCCCTTGATGACGCCGCGCTGGACGAGGTGACGGCGGATGACCGCCTCGGCGTTGCCGCGAAAGAGCACGCCGTGCGGGAGGATGCACGCGCCCTTGCCGGTGCTGCGCAGGGAGCGCAGGATGTGCAGCAGGTAGGCGTAATCGCCCTGCTTGGCGGGCGGGATGCCGTAGCCTTCGAAGCGGCGGAAAGAGTCGTGCGCGGCATTGAGGCCGGTGCTCCAGCGTTTGTCGCTGAAGGGCGGATTGGCGACGACGTAGTCGAAGGTTTTGAGGCGCGTCGCCGTCGGTATAGAGCGGGCTGGTGAGCGTGTTGCCCTGCCTGATCTCCGCCGTGGCGTAATCGTGCAGGATCATGTTCATGTGGGCGAGGCCGGCGGTGGCGTTGTCTTTTTCCTGCCCGTAAAGGGTGAGCTTGATGTTCCTGCCGCCGTGGCGGGCTTCGTCGCCGACCTTGAGAAGTAGCGAGCCGGAGCCGCAGGTGGGGTCATAAACGGTGGTGTCGTTGCTGGTCCGGGCGTGGCGGATGCCGAGAATCTGCGCGATGACCCGGCTGACCTCGGCGGGCGTGTAGAACTGGCCCTTGCTCTTGCCGCTCTCGGTGGCGAAGTGCCGCATGAGATACTCGTAGGCGTCGCCGAGAAGGTCGTCGCCGTCGGCACGGTTTTTGGAAAAATCGAGGGCGGGGTTTTCGAAGATGGCGATGAGGTTGGTGAGGCGCTCCACCATTTCCTTGCCGCTGCCGAGCTTGTTCGGGTCGTTGAAGTCGGGCATGTCGGCGAGGTGGTTTGCCTGCGCGAGCGGCCCGAGGATTTTTTTGTTAATCTGGTCGCCGATGTCGGGCTTGCCCTTGAGGGCGGCCATGTCGGCGAAACTCGCGCCCTTGGGAATCGTGATGGCGGCGAACGGCTGGCCGGCGAAGCGGTCACTGACGTATTTCACGAAAAGCAGGACGAGGACGTAGTCCTTGTATTGGGAGGCGTCCATGCCCCCGCGGAGTTCGTCGCACGAAGCCCAGAGGGAGGAGTAAAGTTCGGATTTTTTGAGAGCCATGGAAGGGACAGCACCAAGCCGGAAGGACTGGTTTGATCACAGAGCCCGGAATAATGGCAACGCTGCGATTACCCATTTTTTGCGATCAAACTGCGAATCGGCGCGTCCTCCCCTACCCCGCCCGCCTGCGCCGCAGGTTCTTTGGGCAATCGATCTTGCGAAACAGATCGGCGACATCGACATCAAGGGCGTCGGCCAGTGCCACAGCTTCGTAGTCCAGGACGTAGCGGTCGTCATTCTCGATTCGACCGATGGCGGAGCGATCGAGTTGAACACCTCTCGC
Source organism: Opitutaceae bacterium (assembly GCA_031266495.1). The sequence goes on along the minus strand of JAISAX010000114.1, from coordinate 7,930 downwards.
CGCCAATCGCCCGGCCATGTCCTCCAGCGTCACTTTGGGATCCTGACTCATGCGAATCCGGCGCACGTTTGCGCCAACGATATTCCGTCCTTTAACCGGTGCGGTCTTTTTCATCTCACTCCAGCCACCCCATCAGTTCGTTCGGCGTTGTTTTGAGCACAGTGCACAAGACCCGCAGCTCAAGATCCGAGACCTCTCTCGTTCCTCCCTCGATGTGAGCGACAATCTGGCGGTCAATATTCCATTCCAGCAATGCGCATTTAACCGCCAGACCGGTCTGGGTAAGGTCCATCCGGTTACGCAGCGCGCGCACCCGCTCTCCCACGGCATTACGTTTCCCTGCCAAATGAAAACCGCGCCGGTGATGACGACGTGAACCCCGCTTGCGTTGGGACGTTTTGGACATGCCAAAACCCTAAACAAGCTACCTGCCCCGGATATTCGTTTGAACGAACATTCCTGTTGACACATCCATTTTTTCTCACGATTCATTTGTTCGTTCCAATGAATCAACCCTTTCAACTCCTCTCCACCCTCCCCTTTTTTCCCTCATCCTCATATTGCCGCCATGCCACCTTACTCTTTCAACAACTCCTCATAGGAACACCCGATGGCTTTCCGGATGCGGCGGAGGGTCGTGATCAGGATCGTGATCCGGCCCGCCTCGATTTTCTGGATTGTACGGGTGGCAAGGTCCGCCATCTCGGCAAGCCGTTCCTGCGTCAAGTCCGCGGCCACCCGCTCCCGGCGAATATTCGCGCCCACCACTCGCACCCACTGTTTTTGATGATCTGTAACGTCGTTTGTTGACACGCCTCATTGGGGCGTATTTTTCGCTTGCACAATACGACCCAATGGGTCGTATTCCAAGCAAAACACGCCCTGTCGGGTCGTAATCAACTCTTCAAATCATCCCACGCCTCCTCGCATCAACTTCCCCTCCCCCCCCCCCATCCTCCGTTTTCTCTCAATCCGATAACCCGATAACCTATGAAATCCAAATACCACATCCAGCAGACCGGCGCGATTCGCGTCGGTCTTTTCCTCACGATCCTCGCCCTCGCCCTCGCCTTCGCCGTCCCGGCACAGGCCGCGACCGTTCCTTTCACGGATGATTTTTCCTCCGGCACTGCCAACGCCAACGACTGGTATTTCTGGAACAGCTCCTCGGCAGGCACGGCCTGGGCGACCGCCTCTGCTCCGTCGGGCACCTCGCTGTTGGGTGGGAACACCCTGCGCAACCCCGGTGGCAGCGCATCCAACACCGCGGCAATCAAATCCTTCACCGCCGTCACCCTGCGCAACGTGAACGACTCCATCTCTGTTTCGCTGGACATCCGCTCGCAAGGCAGCAACGCCGGCAAACAGCTTCAGATTGGTATCTATAATCTGGAGACACCTTTCGCAGCCAATTCGTTTGGCGGAACGGATCCCGTCAGCGGAAAAACCGGCTACACCTACGGCCAGTATTTTGCCGGTGGCAGCCAGGCTGCCTATGCGCTCCGGTCGGGAAGCTCCGCGACGGATTCCCATACAACCGCGACCATTTCCGGAGCAGCCTCCACCGACAGCGTCGATCATCATATCGTCTTCACGTTGACGCTCACCGAAGCGGGGTTGCGACTCTCCACTGTTTTTGGCGGCACACCGATGTCGAGCTACACACTCTCCAGCGTAACCGGCTCGGTAACGGTGGACACGCTGCGCCTTTTCACCGGAGGCATCACCAGCCAAGTCTATTTCGACAACATTCAGGTAACCACCAACGTCATTCCCGAACCACGCCAGGCCGGCCTCCTCGCCAGTGGGCTGGCGGCTGTCGCCATCCTTGCCAGACGCCTCAGGAGGCGCCCGGATTCCACTCTGCACTCGCACTCCTGAAATCCGGAAAACATCCCCATGTATCCCGAATACAGTTACAGACGCGGGACGGCGACGGCGCCGCGCCCGGAAGCGTTCACCCTGGTCGAATTGCTCGCCGTCATTGTGATCATCGGCGTGCTTGCCGCGATCCTCATTCCGGTCGTCGGCGCGGTGCGCCAGAAGGCGAAGCTGGCGCAGTGTCTGTCCAATCACCGTCAGGTCACCACGGCGTACCTCATGTACCTGGGCGACAACCGGAACATGCTCTGGTTGCAGAAAGGCTCCCAGCACCAGAGCACGCAGCCGGCGTATGGCGCGTGGGGCTCGATGTTCGGCGACCAGACATCCTCGGGGAATCCCGGCTACCTGTGTCGCCTGCTTGAATCCTACGGATTGAGACGCGCCAAATGGAATGCCTGGCAGGAAATCCCCGACCGCCTGCAGACGGTCTGGTACTGCCCGCTGACATCCGCCTTCGCTGACGTGAAAGGCCACGGGTGCACCTACCGGTATTATTATCCGGGCCAACACGCGGGGGTGACGGACCAGCCGGTCTCCTCGCTGGCGGTGACGGATTTCTGGTCCTCCCGTCCGTTTCTCGCCGATCACTACGGCAACCATGATTCACCGGCCAAACGCGACGCCCCGGGCAACGAAAGCGTGAAAAACGTGTACACGTTTCTCGACGGACACGTGGCCTTCCGTTCTCCGTGACGGCATCCCGCCTGCGCGGAACCGGCCCAGGCCATCGCCCGGCGTCCACCGTCCGGCATCCGGTGTCCGGCGCCGGTTCCCGCGACGCCGCCTGTAAGAAGAAACAACTACGCAACACCAGTCCATCGCCGGCGCGCCCGTCGTCGTCCCTTCCCCCCCCCCCCCCCTCTCATCCTTCTTTCCTGAAAACCATCATGTCCCGACTCTTTCCGATATTTCTCCACGCGGCGGCACTGGCCGTCGTCGTTTCATCAGGCAACTGCGATGTCGCCCCGCTCTCCGCCAACCCGGCCATCCCCGACGGCGCACGGGCGGTGTTTCTCGATGCCACGGACGATCCCTCCAAAAAACCGGGCGACGGCCAAATCCCCGTGTTGCGGGCAACGCTGGCGGAGCACGACGCCGACCACGTTTACGTGAACCGGACCGGCGGCACGGGCGGCGGACTGCTGGCCTTGCGGCAAGACGCCTGGCGCGAAAGTTTCGCGCGCCTGCGTTACCAGCTCCCGCCCGGCGTGGCGCCGGCAGGCCGATACGAACTGTGGACGCGTTTCACCCAAGGCGGTCACAGTTCGCAGACCTTCACCGTGCGCGCGGGAACGGCGGCGGACGGGGAGGCGGACACGGACACGCAGGCGCAGGTCGAAACCCGGTTCACATTCACCCAGTCCTCGCAATCGTGGGACCTGCAATGGAGGAAAGCGCCAGGTTCATTTCATCTTTTCCCCGAAGACCGGATCCTGAAAATCGGGATACGAGGACGCGCCATGCAGCAAAAAAACCTGGACGGATTCTGGCTGGTTCAAACCGGCGAATTGCCGGCGGGCATGACCTCCGCCGGTCTGCGAAACCGGGAAGGCGTACTGGTTGCCTTCCACGCCGAATCCCCTCAATCGCGCCTGGTTGTAATTGAAAGCGCAACACCGCCGGATTCCGACGCGCTCTTCGCCGCGCTCATGGCGGAAAAAAACCTGCGCGACAAACTGGCCGTCGCCATCGTGTCGCCAGCGGACAACGCCGAAGCCGGCCACGGATTCCGCTGGCCGAAAAAGGACCGGCGAACCGATAGACGCGACAGAACCGACCGTCGGGATGACGCCACCGCCGCCAGCCTGGCCGCGCATCTCGAGTTGGCCTCCCTGCCGGCGGTCGTATTGACAACGCCATCACAGGAAATACGCAAGGTCTGGACGGGACCGTTTACGGAGGAATCCGCGCGAGCCTTGCTGGCAGAGGCCGAGGCACCGGCGTCGCGCACGCCCGAAGCACGCGCCCTGTCACGATCACCTGAATACGCAACCCGGAAACCGGGCGAGCCGCGCGGCGAACCGCTGACGGACGACGGAACGCCGGCCAACTGGATCACGCTGGGCACCTGGTCGGGACCGGCGGGACTCTCGTTGTGGGGACTGGATTACGAGCCCCAGGTCGCTCCCGGTCCGGGCGATCCCGGCATCGTCACGAATTTCGATACCGGAACACACGCCCGGTGGACGGTTCGCCGGACCGCTCCGGATGGCCGGGTGGAGATCGAACGGCTCGACCGCAGCTATGTCTGGTCAAAAGGCACGGCCTACGCGCATGTCCATGTATTCGCTCCGTCCGCCCGGCAGGTCGCGCTGCATGTGGAGCACAGCGGCGTCGAGGAACAGGGCTGGATCAATGGCAACGCGCTCGCGTGGACGGAAGATCGCACATCCGCCGCCGTGCGGCTGAAAACGGAGGAGACCGGCACACGCGAAGAGACGGATCGCAACGACCAGGGAGGCGAAGTCACGGTGACGCGCAAACGCGGGGAGCGCCCGAGGATGGCGCACCTGGACTTGGCCACGGGCTGGAATCGCCTGCTGCTGAAACTGGTCATGCGGCAGGGCAAGGACGAGGTCTTTGCATTCACAGCCCGGTTGACAGCGGCGGAAGGCCGGAGCGTGGCGGACCTTCGCACGGCGCTCGGAAATCCGGATACAAACCACGCGCTGCGGGCGGACGCGGCGCGACTGGTGCCTCTGGTTTACACGAATGCCCCCTTCAATCTCGTCCACGCGGGCGAACCGCTGACGGTGAAGGTGGACATCGCCTCGGAAGACCTGCTGCGCGACATGGTCGCTCCTTTTTATGCGTTCGGCGGAAAACTGGAACTCCGGGTAACCGATTACGACGGACGCGAAGTAGCCCACCAGGCGCGGGATGTGCGCTTGCCGGGCGTGGAGACGTTCGACCTGGGGACGGCTCCGGCGCGAGGTTATTACGCCACACACCTGCGACTCCTCGACTCGTCCGGAAAGATTTTGAATGCGTATCCATCTGACGGATTCAGTGTGATCGGCGGAACCGCGTCCCAGCGCGCGCGGCAGCCGAACAAGAAAATGGCGGTGACCTACTACTTCATGGGAGCGCGGGACCGGTTCCGGGATCTGTATTTCCCATACATGGAGCGCATCGGCATCCGGCGCAACATCGGCGGCCACAACACGCCGCACGAGACGGTGTTCAGGGACGCGTCGGAACGCGGCCTCGATCTGATGGCCGACATGTGGACTCACCGCGATGCCGACTACATCCGGCGATATGTGACAGCGGCGGCTCCGTACGTGAGCGGTTTCAAGTCCTTCAACGAGGTGGACATCCATCCCGAAGTCCGGGGAACGCCCGAGGCATGGGTGGCCAAGGCGAAGATGGAGTACGGGATCATAAAAGAAATCGCCCCCGGAAAGATCATGATCGGCGCCAGCCTGGTGAGGCCGGCCAGCGATTCGTGGTTTGAGGAATGCCTGCGGCTCGGCCTCGAAAACTGGCACGACGTGTGGGACGTGCATTGTTATCCGCAGCACGTGCCGATGCTGGAAGGCACGATGTCCAACAGCCCGAACGAAACCGAATTCGGTGTGTTTAAAGTATTCGAAAAACTGGGACGAAAAAACACCAAACCATTCTGGATCGGTGAAACGGGCGCGCGTTCCAGCCACGGGCACGACGCCCGCCGCTGGCAGGCGGACATGGTGGCCAAAATGACAGCCTGCACCCTGAGCCGGAAAGATTTTGAAAAAATCGGATTTCTCGTGCCATGGCGCTACAGCCGGGGCGAAAGCCGTTACTACGTGGCCGACATCGAGGCCGGCCACATGCCTGCGGAGGCCGCCTACTACACGGCGAGCGCGCTGATCGACGGTTTTGGCGACGCCGCTTACAAGCGGCTCGTGCTCGGCAAGGAGGTGCAGGCGGCGCGCTTCGGGCCGACCGTCATGGCATGGACTACAGACGAACATCCCCACGAGGTGACGCTGCGACCGGAAGGCAAGGCTCCGTTCGTGCGCGTGGATGTGGTCGGGCGGATACAGGAACTGGAGGCAACCGGGGACGGCTCCGTGCGGCTGAGGATCGACGGCAGTCCGGTCTATGTGCTCGCTAGGGCGGAGTACGACCGGTTGACGGCTTTCGACCGGTAACACGTCTGCCGGTCCCGTATCCCGGTTTGCAAGGAATTATACACTGAAGTTACGCAGGGCGGACATGGGACCTGTTTTTTAGACAGAATGAACAGAATCTCCTGAAGTAACAAAATTTTGTTAAACAATATAGTATCCAAAAACAAATTCCGTGAATTTCTCGAATTCTGTTAATTCTGTCGAAAAAAACCGCGCCCATGCCTGCCCTGCGTAACTTCAGGTAAAAAGTTAAACAAGAGTGAACAGTAAACGTCCCTGGTTGTTCTTCGTTCTCTTCGTTGCCTTCTGTTCAATTTTTAGAAGTTCCCTTCTGAAAACGTTTGGACAACACCAAGCCTGCCCCGTCCGGCTCCTGTCTCCACCCTGCATCCCGCTGTTTCGTTTTTCCGCATGTTCATCGCTTCCGTCGATACCACCGGCCTTTCTGTCCAACCCCCGTTTCGCGCTCCCTTCGGCTGGCCGACCGTCGGGTTTGCTCCGCCCGCAGGCACCTCCGCGACCGGCGGCAGCGTGCTCCTCACCTGGCCTCACGCCGGCGACACCGCGTCTTCCCCCGGCGCTTCGCGCGGTGGCTGGCTGCGGATCGGCGTCTCGGTCGATGACCGCGAACAGAAGATCGTCACCGCCAGCCTCGCCCGCACCGGCGCGATGATCGGCCAGTTCGACCTCCGCTATTCCCACTCCGTCGAACCCTGGCAGATCCAGCTCAACGCCACCACCTTTGCCGCCGCGCTCGAACAGGGTATCCGCCTTACCCTTACACACGGCTCCACCCCGCTCTGGCTCTTCGCCCCCGCCCTTCCGGATGGCGCGGAGGTGCTGGCGCCCCATTTCCTGCCCGACATCCCCGCCGACGCGGCCTCACCCGCCGCCGCCATCGCCGCCTTTTTCCGCGTGCTCGGTTCCGTCGGCTCCGTGCAGACCTTCGGCTGGATGGAAGGCTGCATCCTCGACGCCCTCCACGATCTTCACACCGCCGCGGCAACGACAACCGATGCGTCCCGCTGGCGGGCCGCGCTCGATGCGCACCTCGCCCTGTTTTTCACGCCCGACGGCCGTCTCGTTTACGAAGACCCGCGCGGACGCCCCTGCGACGATCGCATCTACGGCATCAAGGGCACCCTGCCCTTCGCCGTCCTCGCCAAGATTGCGCCCTGTCATCCTTTTCTCGATACGCTGCTCTCCTGGTACCGCGGCCACCTCCACCCCGACGGCACCTTTCGCCGCCCGGAAAGCTACACGGCGGAAGGCAGCTACACCATCGCCTACCCTCTCGCCGTCATCGCCGGCCAGCGTCGCGACCCCTCCCTCGCCTCCCTTGCCGCCAACGTTCTCCGCCAGCGTCAGGAACGCCTCCGCCGGCCCGACGGACTCTGGCTCCGCCACCATCCCGACGATTCGCGCACCTTCCGGTCCTGGGCGCGAGGCATCGCCTGGTACCTGCTCGGCCTCGGCCGCTCGCTCGAGCATCTCCGCGGTCTCGTCGATACCGGCGAACCGGAAACGGAACTCCGCGCCGCCGTGGCCTGGACGTTCGTCCTCCAGCGCGAGGACGGCCTCTGGGGTTGCTTCGCCGACGACCCGACCTCCCCGCCCGACACCTCCGGCTCGGCCGGCATCGCCGCCGCCGTCATGCGCGCCGCCCGCGCGGGTCTTGTCAACGCGGCGGAAGCGGAAACCGCCGCCCGCCGCTGCTGGTCCGGCCTGCTCCCGCATCTCACGCCCGACGGCCTCCTCGACGGCACCGCCCAGAGCAACCGCGGTGGCGAAGCCCTGCAACGCGCCCCCTACCGCGTCCTCTCGCCCATGGGCATGGGCCTCATGGGCCAACTCGCCGCCGTCCTCGATATTCCTCCTCCCTCTCCCTGACTCCGGGCCCGCGCCCCCCCGGGGCGCCCGGGGGGGGG
>JAISAX010000190.1 GCA_031266495.1 Opitutaceae bacterium | reverse complement strand
TTCCGATCTCACCCGCTCCACCCTCACCCTCACCCGCCGCCGCCGCCGCTACCACCGCCGCCACCGTCCCAACCGCCACAACCGGCGACACCCGATGAACCTCCCCGAACTCTGTATCCGGCGACCGGTGATGACGACGCTGCTCACGGTGGCGCTCCTCGTATTCGGCTTCGTGGCGTACCGCGCCCTGCCCGTCAGCGACATGCCCAACGTCGAGATGCCCACGATCACGATCCGGGCCAACCTCCCCGGCGCCTCACCGGAGACGATGGCCTCCGCCGTGGCCACGCCCATCGAAGGCCAGCTCGCCACCATCGCCGGCATCGACTCGATGACCTCGGTCAGCACGCTGGGCAGCACGCGCATCACGCTCCAGTTCGCGCTCGACCGCGATATCGACGCCGCCGCCCAGGACGTGCAGACCGCGCTCTCCGCCGCCCAGCGCAATCTGCCGACGGAGATGACCACCACCCCCTCCTTCCGCAAATCCAACCCCGCCGACACGCCCATCCTCTTCATCACACTCAGCTCGCCCACCCTCCCCCTGTCACAAGTCAACGACTACGCCGAGACCACCCTCGCCCCCCGCATCTCCATGATCAGCGGCGTGGCCGACGTCGGCGTGTACGGCTCGCAGAAATACGCCGTCCGCGCCCGCTTCGACCCCCGCCTCCTCGCCGCGCGCGGCATCGCCATCGAGGAAGTGCAGGCCGCCCTCGCCGCGCAAAACGTCAACCAGCCCACCGGCCAGATCGACGGCGCGCGCCAGACCTTCACGCTCAAGGCCACCGGCCAGCTCCAGAGCGCGAAGGAGTTCGCCGACATCGTCGTCGCCTGGCGCAACGGCACCCCCGTGCGCCTCCGCGAACTGGCCACCGTCATCGACAGCGTGGAAAACACCCGCCAGGCCAGCACCTACTTCGAGCAGGACAAGGAGACCGGCGAGATCGACTCGCGCCGCAGCATCGTGCTCGCCGTGATGAAACAGGCTGGCACCAACACCGTCGAGGTGGTGAATCGCATCCGGGCCGCGCTGCCGGCCTTCCAGGCCGAGTTGCCCGCCTCCGTCAGGCTCGCCACCATGCACGACGGCTCCACCGCCGTGCGCGAATCCGTACACGACGTCGAATTCACGCTGCTCCTCTCCATCGCGCTCGTGATCCTGGTGATCTTCCTCTTTCTGCGCTCCGCCGTGGCCACCGTGATCCCGAGCGTCGCCATCCCCCTCGCCCTCCTCGGCACCTTTGTCGTGATGCATTTTTATAGCTTCACGCTGGACAACTTCTCCCTCCTCGCGCTCACCCTCTCCGTCGGCTTCGTGGTGGACGACGCCATCGTCATGCTCGAAAACATCGTCCGCCACGTGGAAAAAGGCATGCCCGTGCGCGCCGCCGCCCTCAAGGGCGCCGGCGAGATCGGGTTCACCATCCTCTCCATGACCCTCTCGCTCGTGGCCGTGTTCATCCCCCTCATGTTCATGAGCGGCGTACTCGGATTGCTGTTACACGAATTCGCGATCACCATCACCGCCTCGATCCTCGTCTCCGGCCTCGTCTCCCTCACCCTCACGCCCATGTTATGCAGCCGGTTCCTCAAACCGCACGGGCACGAAGGCGCGACGCCCCACGCCGCCCCCGCCCCCGCCGCCGCCGCCCCGCAACACGGGAAATTCTACAACGCCTGCGAACGCCTCTTCGACGGCGCGCTGCATTATTATGAACGCACCCTGCACGTATGCCTGCGCCACCGCCTCGCGACGGTGAGCACCGCGCTCGTCTCGGTGGCGCTCGCGGTGCTGGTGTTTTACCGGCTGCCGCAAGGCTTTATTCCGACCGACGACCAGGGAATGATCAGCGTGAGCGTCGAAGCCGCGCAAAGCACCTCGATCGACGCCATGCGGGCTTACATGGACGAGGCTTCGCGGGTCGTCGCCGCGCACCCCGCGGTCGAAGCCGTGCAATCCACCATCGGCGGCGGACGCAACACCGGCACCAACAGCGGCAGCATGACCTTGCGCCTCAAGGACCGCGCCATGCGCGCCTCGGCCTTTGAAGTCGTGCACGACCTGCGCGGCCAACTCGCGCACATCATCGGCATCCGCGCCTATCCGCAAGTGCCCCCCGCCATCCGCATCGGCGGCATGTCATCAAAAGCCCAATACCAGGTGGCCATCTCCGGCTCCGACCTCGGCGAACTCTACGCCATCGCGCAAGTCATGGACGAACGCCTGCGCCGCCTCCCCGCCCTGGCCGACTTCAACAGCGACCTCGAAATCACCAGCCCCCAACTGCGCGTCGCCATCCAGCGCGACCACGCCGCCCGCATCGGCATCACTCCCGAACAAATCGAGACCGCGCTCTACAGCACCTTCGGCGCCCGCCAGGTCAGCACCATCTACACGGACCGGGCGCAATACTACGTCATCATGGAAGCCGAACCCGCCCTGGCGCGCGACGCCGAATCCCTCCTCGCCGTGCACCTGCGCACGGCCAGCGGACGCCTCGTGCCGCTCGACGCCATGGTGCGCATCGAACGCACCGTCGGCCCCCTCAGCGTCGGGCACCTCGGGCAATCGCCCTCCGTGACCTTTTCGTTCAACCTGCAACCCGGCCACGCGCTCGGCGACGCGACGCGAGCGGTCGAGGAAGTGGCGGCCGACGTGCTCCCCCCCTCGGTCAGCTACTCGCTGCTCGGCACCGCGCAGGCCTTCCAGGACTCGCTGGCGGGCATCGGCTGGCTGCTGGTGCTGGCGGTCTTCGTGATCTACGTGGTCCTCGGCATCCTGTACGAAGACTTCATCCACCCGCTGACAATCCTCTCCGGCCTGCCCGCCGCCGGACTCGGCGCGCTGCTCACCCTCTGGATATTCGGCGAGGAGCTGAACATCATGGGCTACGTGGGCATGGTGCTCTTGATAGGGATAGTGAAAAAGAACGCGATCATGATGATCGATTTTGCGATGGCGGTGAAGCGCGAGCAAGGGGGAGATTATTCACCGGAGAAGGCGATCCTGCAGGCGTGCGTGGTGCGTTTCAGGCCGATCATGATGACGACGTTTGCGGCGCTGGCGGCGGCGGTGCCGATAGCGATGGGCATGGGAGCGGGGGCCGAATCCCGCCGACCGCTTGGCCTTGCGGTGGTCGGCGGCCTCGTGGTTTCGCAGGTGCTCACGCTCTATATAACGCCGGTGATCTACCTCTACATGGAGCAATTCAGGCAACGCTGGCGCCGCCCGGAGCCCGGACAGGCGAAATGAGCGCACCAATCGGCGAAAAGTGCGTACCAATCGACGAAAGGTGCGCACCGGTTCCGGAGTAACACCCGTTATACCTCAACCCGTGCAAAAAGGTTGCCAGTTGTCCGGTAAAAACCGGAACCTGGCGACCGCCTTCAGGTTGCATGGTGCAACCCGGGCCATCGCAAACAACAAAAAGTAACTGAAAGAAAGGAATCATCACAATGAGTCACTATAAAGGAACAGCACCGGTCAAGGACGCCGATTACCTCGGCTGGACAGATAACAAGATATCGCTCTATATAACTGAAGTTACGCGGACGGCCTTGAAGTGGCACGGGCTTCCAGCCCGTGGACGACGCGCAGCGTCGCCCTTTGCCACCAGGCAAGATCATTTGTTTGGGCGTAATGGTCAAAATGGCTGATTTTTTGGGAGTGGGTTAGCACTAATGGTCAAAATGGCTGATAATAGCGGGATTGAGGAGGTGTAAGACGAGGTTTTGTTTGTTGAGGGAGGAAA
>JAISAX010000792.1 GCA_031266495.1 Opitutaceae bacterium | reverse complement strand
GCGATCTCCTCGCAAGCGCCTCGCGTCCGATCCGCGTGCCGCCCGCGACCCTTGCGTTGCCGCCGCATCTGACCCTTTTCTTTTTTTCGCCGCCCCGCCCCCCGCGTTTCGCCCCGTTTCAGGCGTATTCGCCCCGCTTCAACCCTTTTCAAGCATTTCCCCGCCTCTCATCGTCGTTCACTTCTTCGGACCGATCATCCTCGCCGGCGCGACACTCCGCCGGCGCGCATACTTGAGTATTCCATGAAAAAAAACCTGTCTCCCGTCACTTGCGCCGACGGCTATCGCGGCATCTGGTTCACGCTCGGGTATTCCTTTGCCCACGGCGACAAATACTCGGGCGGACTCGGCACCTACACGTCGAGCCACGCGCCGATGGCCGAGTATTCCCGTGCCGCGAACAAAACGTTTTTCACCTGGGGAGGCACCCCGGCGGAGGACAAACGCGAACTGGCCATCATGGTTTCCTGCTACGACCACGCCACCAACACCGTGCCGCGTCCCGTCATGCTTTATCTCGACCCGACGGTGAATGACCCGCACGACAACGCCAGCCTCCGCCTTGATGCCGGAGGCCACATCTGGATATTCAAAAGCGGTCGCGCCAAACTGCGCCCCGGCATAATTTTTCGCAGCCTCCGTCCTTGGGATATCACCGGGTTCGAACGCCTCCCTGACCAGGAATTCACCTACCCGATGGTTTGGAATACAGCCGATGGCGGCTGGTTTTTGCTTTTCACCAAATACTTCCCCGGCACTCGCCTTGGTCCCGAACGCAAATTGTATTGGAAAACCGGATCGGCTGACGGCGCCGCATGGAGCGAGGACCATTTGCTGGCCGGTTTTGGCGGCCATTACCAAACCTCCGCGCAACATGCCCCGACCGGAAAAATCGCCACCCTTTTCAACTGGCATCCCGACTCCGACAACGACCGCCGCACCAATCTCTATTACGCGCAGACCACCGATTACGGACGCACCTGGACCACCGCCGACGGACAGCCCCTGCGCCTGCCTCTCGAAACACCACGCAACGCCGCGCTCGTCCGCGATTATGCCGCCGAGGGTAAATTCATCTACACCTGCGACCTCGCCTTTGACCGGAAAGGAAATCCCGTTCTCCTCTACATCGCCAGTCGCGCCGGCGAACCCGGCCCCAAAGGCGACCCGCGCGAATGGACGCTGGCGCACTGGACCGGCGGCAAATGGGAAATCCGCGTCATCACGTCATCCGGTCACAACTACGACACGGGCAGCCTTTACATCGACGATGACATCTGGCGTGTCATCGGCCCCGCGGGCGGCGGTCCCCAAAAATGGGGAACCGGCGGCGAAGTCGAAACCTGGGCCAGCCGCGACGAGGGGCGCACATGGGACAGGGAACGCTCCCTCACAAGGGACAGCGACCGCAATCACAGTTACGTCCGCCGCCCGCATAACCACCATCCCGATTTCGCCGCATTCTGGGCCGATGGCGATCCGACGCGCCAGACCCGTTCGCACCTCTATTTTGCAGACAGGGAAGGCACTCGCGTCTTCCGGCTGCCCTACGACATGGGAGACAAACTTCACGCCCGTCCCGAAGAAGTGACGCCGGAGCCGCGCGGGCCTTTGTATCCCGATTTTAAGGACGCATAAGTGGACACGCCCAAAATTCTCTTCGCGCTCGGCCGGGAGGAATACCGGCTCTTTTTCCCGATACCTCCCGGGAGGCGGCTCCCCGGCATCAGCCTGGAATGGCGGGATGTGCGGCGGCTGGACCGGCAGTCATGGCATCATCTGCTCGATGTCATGCGTCCCCAAATTCTCGTTACAGGCTGGCAGACGCCGCGCCTGGAGCCAGGGCACCTCGCCATCCACGGCGGGTCCATCGACTACGTCTGCCACCTTGCCGGAACCGTTCGCCATCTCGTCACTCGCGAGATGCCGGAGGCGGGGTTGAAGATCAGCAACTGGGGCGCTCTGGTCGCGCCGCAGGTGGCCGAGCACGCCTTGCTGCTGACGCTCGGCGCCCTGCGAAATCTGCCTGCGTGGCACGGTTTCATGCGTGGCTCCGATACGACAAGGGCCAAGGAGCGGCTTGCTCCCCGCACCCTTTACGGGAAGCGCGTTGCCCTCCACGGCTTCGGCGCCATCGCCCGGGAATTCGTGCGCTTGCTACGCCCCTTCAATGTTGCCCTCACCGTTTTTTCCGAAGGCGTGCCTGCATCGTTCATCCGGGAACACGGTGCGGTTCCCGCCGGCTCCCTGCCCGAACTCGCCCGCGACGCCGACGTGTTTGTCACTTGCGAAGCTCTCACCGAAACCACCCGGCTGACGATCAATCGCGACATTTTCGCCGCGTTGCCGGACGGCGCCGTGTTCGTCAATGTCGGGCGCGGCGCACTCGTGGACGAAGAAGCGTTGCTCGCGGCGATGCGCACTCGCGGCCTGCGTCTTGCCAGCGACGTTTTCACACACGAGCCTCTCCCGGCAAAATCTCCCTTCCTCGGGCAACCCGGCGCCCTGCTTTCGCCGCACATTGCCGGTCCCACTCCCGATGTTTATCCGGACTGCGGCGAGCGCGCCCTCGCCAATATCGCAAACCACCTCGCCGGCCGTCCCGTCACCGGACTCGTAACTCCGGAGATTTTCGACCGTTCCTCGTGAGAGTGTCTGACAATACCGTTGAACATGTGGAAGCGGGTCCGGGGCGATCGCCTGGTAGGAACTGTAATGAAATAAACAGAGCAAAGATGCGCCGGGATTGAAGAGTGAGCCAAGGAGCTGACGAGGGAGTTTACCGAGGTAAATGACCGAGTCAGCGACGCTGGCTCGCTCTTCAATCCCGGCGCATCTTTGCTCTGTTTATTTCATTACAGTTCCTAACTGACGTTAGGCAGGCGGGAGCCGGAGCGGCGGCACCGGCACCGGCTTCGCGTAACATCGTCTGGTAATCCGGCGAGAGGGTTGTCAGCGGAGGCGCGGTGTATTGCGAAAAGCGACCACACATTCTGCCAATAATCCGGCACCAGATGTCATTGGGAGGGCTTGCCCCTTTTGTTAATATCCGGGTATGCCTTTCACCTCCTCCGGAACCAGCGCTTTCACCCTCGTCGAGCTGCTTGTTGTCATGGCCATCATCGGCATTCTGGCTGCGGTCATGTTGCCCGTTCTGGCCGCTGTCCGCGGCACGGCACGCCAGAGCCAGTGCATGCAAACGATGCGTAGTGCCGGCCAGGGATTCCTGCTCCATGCCAACGACAATCGCGACGCTCTCCCTCCGGCCTACGACTCCGTAACGAGATACAGCTGGGACCATTCCATCAGCAAATACCTTGCCGCCGAACGTTTCATTTTTGTCTGCCCCATGGATGCTCCCGCCAAAACCCATGCCAATCCCCAGGCCCCTCGCAGCTATTCAATGAACGGCGGCAACGATTCCACCCAAGGGGTGGCCGGACGCGACTGGTCTCTCAAGCTCGTGCAAATCCCCGCCCCCAACAAAACCCTTCTCCTCCTCGAATGGCACAGCGTAAACAACAAGGGCTGGAATGACAGTTGCGCCAAACTCTTCAACGACGCCAGCGTCACCAGGACACATTCGGGAAAGGCCAACTATCTTTTTTGTGATGGCCACGTCGAGGCCCGTCGCGACGCGCCATCCGAACTGTATTTGTCGTCCAATGACCGGTGAAGACACCGTGTCCGGGGGGGGGGGGGGGGCTTCGCCGCACAGGTCAATGCGGTTTCGGATTCGCCTGGTAGCGGAGAAAACTGTGTGGCGTGGCCCCTTTCGTATGTGCCTTGAAAGCGCGAATGAACGACGACGACTCCCCGTAGCCAAGCAGCTCCGCCACCTCCTTGTTTCCCAGCTTCGTACGTTTCAGCAGATACTGGGCCGCATAGATTCTGGCTCCCCGCACGCATTCCCGAAACGTGATGCCGGTCTCCCGATGGAACTGGCGGCTCAGGTGCGAACGCCCGACACCCGCCTGACGCGCAATTTTGACCAGGTTGACCTCGCTCCAGTAATTGCGTGCGATCAATGCCAGCGTCCGCTGCACGGCAGGTGTATGTGCGGACAGATTTTCCAGAAACAGGTTTGGCACCTCCGCGACGTTTACTTTCGACATTTTTTCGCTGTTCGAAAGCCGCACATCGAGGAACCGCGTTTCCTTTTCGATGCTCCACTCGATCTGCTCGATGTATTCCTTGATTCCCGAAAGAAGTTTTTTGTATCCGCTCAACGTGACGGACATCACGTGCGGCAGCCTTTCGTATTCCTCCTGCAACCGTTCCGGATCCAGGCCGTGCCGCGTGATTGCCTCCCACGGCCGCTTGCCCTCTTCCTGGTCCTCGCCTCCTCCCTTGCGGTCCTCGCCGCCGGACCGGCCATCCCATCCCCCCGTCCGGCATTGCCCGAGATACAATGCGCCGATCTGCCTCGTCCCCAAAAACAATGGCACAACAATGTCCGTCACTCCGGCGTGGCAGGTATCGATGATGGCGGCTTTCCGTCGCCCCGCCTTCCGCAGTCTGGCGTGCTCGACCTCGATGCACCTCCGGTAAAGGACAGGGTTCGACTTGACCAGGTTGCACCACGCGCAGCAATGCGTCCGCAACCGGACCGGCACCCGCAATTTGGCCGAATCCTGTGTAAAATAATTCAGATCATAGAGGCAGAAGCGCAGCCCTGTGAGCTTCGCGATTTCGGTAAGGAACGATTCCAGTGTCGAAACAGTCCGGGCCATGTTCGTGGAGAATGGGGGAAAGGGAAAAAGCATGACATTGCGCATGTCGCTCCGGATGTCGATCCCGGCGCCAGATGTTTGCGGGAAGTTTTCAGGATTGTATGGCAATCCCTGTTTCAAAAACACACATCGCTTCCGTCCTCCTTCCCCTCCCCCCCCCCCCCCTCTGCCCTCCGGAGTCATGGTGTTCCAGACTCCGGACGATTCTCGTGACTCTCTCAGTTTTCGGTGCCGGTGACGGCCAAAAGGATCGGGATGGCGTTCACCGCTGCCGGCGCTTCGAAAACAAGCGACGCCACCCGTTTTTCCGGATGGGGGTTCACCCATTGCACCACATAGACATACCGCTCCTTTGTCCCACCCTCGCACGCCACGCGCACATAACGAGCCTCGTCGTTGCGGACCGGAGGACGGTTGGCCCAGTCATCGATATTGATCCTGCGCGACAACGCCAGCGACTCCTCCATCCCGTCCGCATAACGTATCGAAAAACTCCCTACCGTCCAGGATTGCACCCACGCGGCCGCCACCATGAAGTAAAAGGCGCGGCTTGTCCTGTTTACCGGGATATCCACCTTGCGGATATTGTCGCTCACCGTGCGGTGGCCGCCGAGCACGATGCACGCGTTGTTCTCGCTGTCGTCCGGAATCCGGAACGGAACTCCGTGGTAACGGTGGATCCCGGGAGCAAGCGCGTCGAGGTCGTTGTCCGGCCCCTGCCTCGTCCAGCCCGTTTTCCCCGGCACACGGCCGTCGTCGTGGAAGCGGGCGTTCGCGAACGGCTCAAGATCGACGAAAAACCAGCGTTCCGTCAGCACCTGCGACGCAAATTCGAAAGGCTCCGCATAATCATCGCCCGCGGCGCCGCTCTCCTGCCCGGGAAGCGGGACCAACGACGCCAGATAATCCGTCGCTTCCTTTTCGCCTTCGAAAATCCAGTAGGTTGGCTCGGCCTTCAGGGCGACGACGGCGGCGGCGTCCGGCAGCGGACGGAAGGTGCCGAAGACATCGCCGGTTTGCGCCCGTCTTCCGGGCCGTGCAGTATTGAATTTCAGGATACTGCCTGGCCGCTTCTCCGTCTTGATCCAGGCGGCGGCGAACGCCCTGCCGTCCGGCAGCGAAAAGACCAGCCTCTCGCACGCCTCGCCGATCGGAACGGCGCGGAGAAAACGGGCGCCGGAAAGATGCGCCGCCAGCACCGCATAGGCCACGCCGCCCGGACGGGGAAAGCCGAGATTGCCGCTCATGGCGTTGCCCGGCACGAAATTGTAATCGCCGGCAAAACTGCGGGCCGACCCGATCTGGTAATAAAAAACCTTTTCCGTTCCCAACGCGAACGAATGCAAAAACAGCCTCGCGCACAACGCCGCCGGACGCCGGGCAAAGTCGCTGTGATTGATCCGCCCGGCGAGTTCCCCGGTGTAGTGGTTATACCAGTCCACCCCGTTTACTCCGCCTTCGGTGTTCCAGAGAATGATGGCCGGATTGCCCTTTTGCAGCTCGGCCCGCCGGGCCAGCCAGGCATCGACCTCCGCCGCGCTGTCACTCGCGTCCCAGGCCCAGTAATGGTGATACGAATAGATGTCCACATGCCTGGCGATCTCCCCGTAGTAACCGGACGGAATGGGGACGCGCGGCGAGCGATGATAATCCGTTGCGATGACTTTTGCCGAGGGATCGATACGGCGGATCAGGCGACTCGTGCGGCGCACCATCTCAAGATAATCCTCCGGCGTGCCGCGTTCCGGCAGCGACCCCCACCAGCCCGGCTCGTTCCATATCTCCCAGTATTTCACCGCCTCCTTGTAATGACCCAGCATCGTCGTGACATAATGGTCCCAGTCCATCCAGTCGCGTGGCAACCTGTGGTCCGGCAAACGTCCCTGATCGGGACGCGCGGCCCACGGCGGCGTTGTCCACAACGATCCCGTCAGTTCGAAGCCGCAGGCGCGCAGGCGCCGGATCTGTGCGAGGAAATCGATGTTTTCTCCCAGCGTGCCGGCGGCGGGGTCCCGGTCGGCGCGACGGTCGAACGTATCGAACAAAACAGTACCCTTCCGGTGCTCCGCCAGATTCCACTTCATGTAGCCGCTGCCCGAGTCCATGAGTTTCAGCCAGCCCGCGCCGCTCTTGCGGGCGACCTCCGTGGCGCGGTCATTGGGCATGAATTCGTTCCCGAAACGCGATGCCTCCCCGCCTGCCGCCGCCGCCGGCAGCAGGGCGATGGCCTGATCCGTCCGGGCCACGATCGCATCCCCTTTCCTGATACCAATGTCGAGCACCATCAGCCCCATTGGAAGGTATCCATGCTCCCTGCGAAACGCCTCCAGCCGCCCGCCCAAATCGATCCGCGTGACGGCAACGGCGCCCTTCCCCAAGGGCTTCACATCCGTAATGAAATGCAGAATACGATTCAGGGAAAAATCCAGCAACTCGCAATCCAGCGCCAGCCCCTCATGCGCCGCTCTCGAATAAAGATGCACATCGATATGGAGCGGGCCGCCTTCGTTGACAACGCCCGCCACATCCTCCGCGCAATAAGCCGCGGCCTCGATGCGATGATCCGTCTGGCCCGCCTGGTCCGCCTCCCCCTCCCCCCCCCCCTTCCCTCCCTCCTCCAGCGGCGGGTTGCCACTGGCGGGCGCGAGACTCACCTGGTCAATATGTATCTCCGTCGCGGTGCCTTCCGGCTGCGCTCCGCCCGGTCCGGTGAACTCGATGTGAACGATATTGCGCGGCTTTTCGGACCGGGGAATATCGACATCGAAACCGTAGGGACGCCATTCGGACGAAAGTGCAAAACGCTGCTCCTTGCCGGCGCATTTCACCGACAAACGCGCTCTCCCGGACAGGGCGCGGGCGTGGACGGTGACACGCCAGCTCCCGGGCGCGACCTCGACCCCGTCCGACGAGAACACCTTGCCGGCAAGGCGGGGCAGGTCGATTTTCAGGAACGTGTCGCCGTCAAACGCGTCGCCCTTCGTGAGCTGCGACGCCACTTCCCAGCCGCCTTGCCCATGAATGGCCGAGACGGTGCCGCCAAACCGGAAGGCGAATGCCGGCGCCCATCCCTTCCATCCCAGTTCAAAGCCGGGATTGGGCAGCACATTCCCGGCGTCATTCACCGGCGTTGCGACGGCGGCGCCAGCCGCCAGCGCGGCCACGAACAGGAGGGCGTAACGAAAAATGGATACAAAAGACATGGGCAATGCGGAAAAAAGGCGTCACTCGGTTGCGAGCACCTGGAGATTATCGATCCACGACGTTTGTCGCCCATCCGCCAAGGCATTGATCATGAGCGATGCGAAATTCCAGTTGGACTGGTAAAATCGCTCGCCCGCCAGAGGGAGGAGTCCGGAAAAAATCCGCGCTTCCCCGCCTGCTTCGCTGACGATCACGGAGAACCGCTTGTCGTCCGCCTTGCCGCCGGGGACGATCACCTCGACATGATGCCAGACACCGCCGGGCAACGGCAGCAGCGGTTTCCAGACGCGCGGCATGCCACCGTCACGCGGAGCCACGCCGCCCTCCGGAACACTGCCGACCGGCTGCTCCACGCCAAGTAGTCCGTCTCGGAATACGAGAGATGCGACGGGATTGGCCCGGCTGTTGCGCAGATACACACGCAGCGCCGGATTGTCTGTCGTCGTCTTGAAATGAAACGAGAAGCGCACCTCTCCCTGCGTGATCCGCGGGAACGGGATGTTCACCTGGGGCAGGTGCGCCGGATGGGAAACCGACGCCGCCCCATCCATGATGCAGAGCGCGGCCGGTGGCGAAACGAAGTCCTGTGTCGAAACGAACACCTGTTTCCCGAAAACCTTCCAGCCCTGCGGCAGGCCGCCCCCGCCGCTTCCGAAAGGCTCATCGACCAGATACACGGCTCCTTCACCGCGCCCGTCGGCGCAGCACGGACCGGACAGAAGCATCGGCAGGCAAAACATGGCAAAACGCGAGATCATGTCGGCATCCTTTCAGTGACAGGCAGGCTCCGGGGAATACGTTGAAAACGGGTGCGCGCGCACTCTCGGCGCGCCTGACGGGTGGTGCGGCGCATGCGACGGACTCCTGTCGCCACGGCAACCGCCAGCATGCCCAGCACTGCGGCAGCCGTGGCAGGCTCCGGAACCGCCGCCGCCACGGAAAAACCGTGCAAGTCAACCAGATTGCTCAGCCTGAACCCGACCTGGCCGGCCCGCGTCAGGGGAGACGACGTATCCGTACCTGTAATACTCGCCAGCAATATTTCCGTCGCCGACGACACATCGAAAAGTTGGAGGATAAAATCGACATCCGTGCCGTTGGCATTATTCGAGACCGTGTAATCGAGCCGGCAGGACGCCGTCGTGGCGAGGGCAAGACCCTCCGCAAGCGTGATGTCCTGCGTCTGCAACGTGCTGCCGAGTGCGCTCGAGTCCGGGTTCGAGTTATCGTAAAGGCTCAACCGGATGCTGGTGCTGCTCAATGCCCGCGCAAAGCCGAGGTATCCGGAATTTCCCGTGTCATTGACCTTGGCCCACAGGCCGACCGAACTCTGCGTGACGCTTCCGAAGGAGAACACCACCGACACGGTGAAATCGCTCTGGTAAGCATTGTTGGCCTGCGTTCCCGTGACGCCGCCGCTTCCGTTGCTGCCTCCGCTGGCGGACGTGTCGAACAGGACGCTCTGGTAGCCGCTCGTTGCCGTCTCGCTGACCTTTCCGTCGCTCCACGTTATCGCGCCAGGGCTGTTTGTCGGAAAGGCCGTGTGTTCGACAAAATGATTGTCGTAGGAGGCGGCTCCCGAAGAAAAATCGATTGAGGTGAACAGCGCCGCCTGGGCGTGCCCGGAGACAATACCGGCAACCGACAGCAAGGACGAAAGCAGAACGAGGTTTTTTGTGACTTTGGAGGCATTCATGATGGGGCAATCATAATTTCCGCGACCCTCTCCGGCAATGACCTCAAATACCCGTTCATTGGCAGATCGTGCTCATCTGGCTTGCAGGAGAAGACGCCGGTCTCCGATCGACATGACCCGGGCCTTTACCAATAGAACCCAAACAACCTGTCATCAACCTGCCATCAGCCTGACGAAGACCTCGGGGAGGTGGAGGTCTCCCTGCCCGCTTCGCGTAACTTCAGTAACTGAAGTTACGCAGACGGCCTTGAAGTGGCGCGGGCGTCTCGCCCGCAAGCGTTGCCCCACCGCTCCGACGTGGCACGGGCTTCCAGCCCGTGGACGACGCGTAGCGTCGCCGGTTCGCGTGGCGCGGGCGTCTCGCCCGCTGACGGCGCGCAGCGCCGCCCGGAAATGCGGGCGAGACGCCCGCGCCACAACGCCACACGCACCGCGCAACATCAGTTCAGTAACTTGACAAAGTAGAACTATTCCCGGTCATCCTGGCCGGGCCGGAGGCATCACTCATTCATCCAGCGCCCCCCACACGCGCGACGATGCCGAACAGAGGGTTCGCAACCAGCCCTTGATCCGCTCCCGGCCATCGGGGGGAATCGTCTTTCGGTCATCCAATGTGACGGCGGCCCATCGCGAGATCGCCGCAATCGCCTCCGCCGCATCAGACTCCTTGCGCAAACGTTCCAGTTCGTCCGGATACATTTCCAGCGCACCCTGGATACCCATACAAAAAAAGATCACCTGGAGCGCGCGGAGATCCTCGTCCTCTTCCCATATCAACAACAAGTCTCCCTGCTCCTTGATGCTCTCGCGTACGCCATCCGCAAGAAACCTGACGCCCCAATAAAGCCGGGTTGCCTCCACTTCCGTCCATTTCTTCCGGTCCACGCACACATCATCGACCAGTTCATCATAATCGATCTCCGTCCATGCCGACATCACCCCGGCAAGATAACCCATCCGATAAATGAGCTGAGCCGCCCTTCTTGTCCCTTTCTTGTTGCCGCCCCAGTTTGTCAAAACCGCGTCCAGACATGCCTGCGTTTCCTCTATCGATTCAGGGGCTCCGGCGAGATCGTCGTCCTCCTCCCCCTTCTCATCGTCATCGTCCTCGTCATCGTCCTCGTCATCGTCCTCTTCCGGGGCTTCGTTCCAGGTGTCTTCCAGCGCGAGCGTGACATGAAATCCGTCCGGACCCAGTTTCGCGTTCAGGATGGCCTGTATTTTCCGGATACATGCCTCATCGTCATTTGGTCCCATTACATAGTGCGGTTTCCCGTCCTGTCCGAATGTGAACGTGCATCCTGCCGCACCTTTGATTCCGTTGAGTGTGCGGCGCGTCTTGCGAAAATTCCGGTGCGGCGCAAACCCCAGCGATGACGCGTAATCGACCGCCCCCAGAATCAGGCCCTGCGCATCGGCGGGTGGCATTTCCACGAAATCCTGTCCGGCGAACGCGTATCCAAGAAACTCATCCAGTTCCGATTCCGTCAGCTCATCCGATCGCGTATTTTTCACTCCCAGACACCACGTATCCAGAAGGAATGTCCCCACCTCCACCGTCCCGCCCTCGTGAAAACGCGCCACGACGACAGTCGTCATCCCCGTTTGTTCCCAATCCTTGAGTATCCATGTTTTGTGTTTGGCCATATCGGGTATATGCCATTGTCTCCGCATTCTGGAAGGCAAGACGCGAATGGGAACGCCTCGGAAAATGAGTGCAACTGAAGTTACGCGGACTGCCTTGAAGTGGCACGGGCGTCCAGCCCGTGGTCGACGCGCAGCGTCGCCCTCTGCCTCCAGACAAGATTATTTGTTTGAGAGAGTTACAGTTGTTTACAGTGAATGACATGAAGGAGAGCAGGGAGGCGGCGCTTTACTGCCGATCCGTCCACGGGCTGGA
>JAISAX010000743.1 GCA_031266495.1 Opitutaceae bacterium | reverse complement strand
GACGCCGCAGGACTCGGCGATGTGCCACATCTGTTTGCGGAAGACTTCGCTGGCGGCGACGTCGAGCAAGTGTTCGCCGTTGATGGTGCGGCTGATGCAGTGATAGATCGCCGTATGGGAGTCAGGGGCGAGTTTGATCCGGCGTATTCGCATGATCCGCAGATGCAACAAGCTTCGTTTTCTTCAGGCAAGATCATTTTTAACCTGTCCCTAAAAAATTTTCACGACGCCTCCGCCGACTTCGGCGCATCGGTCGATTGCGCTCTGGATCGTTTGGGTGGTGATGATTGAACCGGATGCGATGGCTCCGGTGTCGCTGATCGATATGCGCATGATGCTACTGGGCCTGTCGTGAAATCAGATTTTCACTGTGCGCAGCCGGTCACTTGTTTTCGGATAAATAGCGAAAGACCGGATATTTTTCGGGATCCCTGGAATCTCCGATGCCTGGTGAAAATTGCAGCCATTGTTTGCGGCCAAGTCCGTCGTCGTCATTGACGATGAAACTGGCGCGCCACGTATGGCTGGCTTTTTGTCGTAGCCGAGTGAGCGCCAGGGGAGGGTGAGTTTGTACGTGGTCACAGTGCCGGTCCGGGCAATGCCGAACGAAGCTTGTCCGTCGAGATTGCCTTTGGCGAAGCGAGTCCATTCGGGAGCGTCAATGACCCAGCCTTGCGGGGAGTTGTCGGAACAGAGGGCGAGCAGGAGTTCAAGATGCCCCCTTTGTGAATCGTCGCCCTTGAAGGCGAATTGCAGGCTGTCGGCCTGCCAGAGCAGGTCACGTTGGCAGGGTTGGTGGTGTGTCTGGTCGGTGACGTCAATCGTGAGGGTGAGCGCCTTGGATGTGACGCTCCATTGACCGGTTGCGCCGAGATCATGGCGTCCTTGCCATTCCATGACAGGATTGGCCAGACCTTCATGGCGATTGTTGATGTCGGATCGTGATCCAAGGGAAAAGGCATAGGATTTTCCGGGCGAGAGGACGCGGGCGACTTTGTAGGGCAGCGTTCCCGTGATCTCACCGGAGATAGCATCAATGCTGAGCGCAACGGAGAGTTGTCCGTTGTCCGGAAGGTCAGTGCTGCCGGGCGGGATGGCGATGGGGAGCCGGAGCAGGCGGCTGCTCGCTGGAGCGAGCGTGATGGGTGGGAGTGGCCCGCTGATACCGAGCGCGGGATTATCCCCCGTGATTTGCAAGTGGCAGAGGAGCGGGGATGTGGTTGGATTTTCGATACGAATGTCGAGGCTGGCTGGCTGCCCGCCGGAAACGAGCGAAAGCAGGTCGGGGAGATCGAGAAGGGTCTTCGTCCCGGGATAGGCAGGAGTGCCGTTCAGGCGGACGTACACGGGATTGTCGCCGAGGTTGAGCACGACTCCGCCATTGCCGAGGCGGGTGAGGGCAACGGGATTCCCCATGAGGTCAACCGCATCGGCGACATGGGCGTCGGGCCAGTGAAGCCAGACAGGACGGTGTCCTGCGCCTTCGCGCCAGATAACGAGGATATGCGCGACATCGGGGGCCGAGCGGGTTTCCGGAGAGGACGCGGCGGTGTAGAGGTGTTGCCATAATCCGCTGTTGTTGACCGGATCAGGCTGAACGGGAGGCGGTGCGTAACGAAGATGGGCGGTCTCGGCGACAAGCCGATTGTAGGCGGCGAAGGCGGGCTTGGGGACGCAGTCGAAATCAGTCAGGCCATAGAAAGGCGAGGCGCCGGGGGCGGCGCGGTCGGTGGAGGAGTCGCGTGTCGTGTAAACGAAATACGCGGAGAGTCCGAGCGCCGGGGCGGTGGATACTTTTTTGACGATGGTGCGAGCTTGTTCGGTTTCCCTGCGAGGATCGATGGTATGGTAGCCGCCTTCGTTCATCCAGGAGGGTAGCGTGGCGAGTTCGGGACGAGCCTGGTAAAGGGATTCGTGGCGCTGGTGGCGGGTGAGGAGATTGTCGAAAGTGTTGTAGTCGTGCCAGGCGCGGAGGTGCCAGTGCGTCGGGTTGGCCCGGGCGATGAACCGCTCCGCAAAATCCGGATTGGGCTGGCGCGAGACCATGGCAAGCCCGCCGTTCATGATCATGGCTCCGGGGTGGATGCGGGCGATTTCGGCGCCGGTACGGTCAAACAACCCGGCATATTTATCCGGGGTATCGAGCCAGAACCGGATGTCGGGTTCGTTCCAGATTTCCCAATAACGGATACGGTCCTTGTAGCGGCTTACGGTGGCGCGCACGTATTCGAGCCAGGATTCCATTTGGGGCATGCGGCGGCGGGCCTCCCTGGAGTCGGCGGCGGTGGTGGCCCAGGGAACTCCGTAGTTGAGAATCGCCTGCACCTCGATCCCCATCCTGGCGCATGCCTCGACATACTGGTCAGGACCGGCGTTGCCGTCGTAAATGAACGGAGATGTCTTGCTTTGCTGGATACGGTTCCACGAAAAATCCTCGCGAACGATGTCCACGCCGAGGGCGTCCAGCAGCGCATGCAAACGGTTTCGTCTGACGCCACTGCTTACCATGGAGTGATCGGAGAGGCCGTAGCGGAATCAGACGCCTTTGCTTTTGGCTTCGGGCATGACGGCGAGGCGGGTGCTGGCGTTCGCATGGGGTTGACCGTCGATGGTCAATACAATCTCCATCCAGCCGAGCCAGGGAGGAGAGAAACGGACGAGCAAGATATTTGCATTCGCGCTCACGCTGGTGAGCGGAACGGCGGTTTCGTTGCCGAGCCAGTCTTTGGCAATGAGGCCGGGCATGGATTTGTCGGCAGTGAGTTCAGCCGGGGGAAAGTCCCTGACAAGAAGTTCCACGGTCTCGTCCGGTTTGGCGATGTGGGCGGTGCGACCGGGAAGTTCCAGCGTGGCGGCATGGAGGCTGTCGAGCGCAGGCACGAGCGGCAGGGCGGCGGCAAGGCCGGCGATGGCGGCGCTTCGGAATATGCGGGAGGGCATAATGAAAAATGGATACAAGGGGGGGGAGGGGGGGGGGGGGGGACGAAGACGGGCGCGCTACTGGTCAAACTTGTCGAAGGCGGTCCGGTGGCTGGGCGTTTTGAATTTGTCCCTGGCGAGCGTGGTTACGGAGCCGTCCATATAGAGAACGTTTATGCTCTCGCCCCGATTATGGACGGGGGTGATTTCGGGGTAAACGATATCGAAGACGATGGCCTTGCCTGGCCCGATCGTGTCAAGGAGCGCCCCTTGCTGCGCGCTGGTGTAAGAGGTGCCGGTGAAATTATACATATAGTCGCCCCAATTTCTGTCGGCATCCCATCCCCTTTCCGTCTTCGCAGGGCAGTCGAAGATGCGCGAGCGGGCGTCTTCCCGGACCGCCACATTGGGCATGCCTCCGAGATAACCGTTGTATTGCAAAATGCCGAGGCAGGCGGCGACGCGGCCCTGACTGTCGGGATAAGTATCCCAAAGGGTGCGTGGCTCGGTCTGGTGGCCGCGCGGGAGCCGTCCCTTGTTGTCGCTGGCATAGGCAATGAGCCCGATGCCGATCTGGTGGAGATTGCTGACGCATCGGGCCTTTTGGGCCGTTTCGCGCACGGTTCCTGTTACCGGGATGGTAATGGTGGCAAGGATACCGATGATGGCGATGACGGTGAGCAGTTCGACCAAGGTGAAGCCGCGCCAGGCGCGGCTGATTTTCGATTGGGCGCTGTCGCGCCGTTGGGTCGCGGGTGTGTCGGCTTGGTTGTTCGGGAATCGAAAATCCTTCACGCGTTCGACCAAGGTGAAGCCTTCCTTGTCGTGAAAGCAGATGCGGGAGGTGGCGTTGGTGGAACTCATTGCAGGATAGGGGGGGGGGAGGGGAGGGGGAGATCAGTCTGGTCTGGATACTTTCAAGTCTGAAAGGAGGAAAACGAGTTCCCCGTTTCGATCCGTGGGCGACATATCGCTGCGAATCGAAATCTGGCCGAAGCCAGGATTCTCCGGATTGATCCAGGGTAGTTTGTTCGCTACGAGGCGGTCGTCGATTTTCAGGCTGCAGGTGCGGGCGCCGGTATCCACTTCGAGACGGAAAGTTTGCCATTGTCCGGGCAGGTATTTGCCGAATCTGACATGTGCCCGGCCATCATGCAGGTAGATGCGATCCCCGTCGTCGAAGAGGATAGTGGCGATGGACTGCCCGGCCTGGTTCCCGGCGACGTAAACGACCGTGCGATACCTGGATTTATCGTTCGCAGGCTGCAGCGTTTTGTATTTGAATTCAACTACAGCAATGTTGTTTTCGCCTGATTTTATGGCAGGCCACTCGATAATGATTGCCGGAGCCTGGTTCGCTTCCGCACCGGTATCCCGGATGGCGAGAACGGATGTGGCCGGATCGTCTTGCGTGATGATTTCGACGGAGCCGAAGGGATTGGCGGCAGGCCCGCGCCATGTCCTGACTTTGCCCTTTCCGAAGGATGCATCATAAAAGATGCCGGGCGTTTTCCCCCGGAAGGATTCCTCAATGAGGGTTTCGGCGCGGACTGCCGGGATGGCTGCGTTGATGGAGACGCACGCCAGAATCGAGGGGAAGGCGGCCAGGCCGGCGAGGCGTGCGAGGGAGGGCATGAGGGAAAATCGGGATTTCATGATGGAAGCGGAATGTGTCGGATTTTTGTTCAAATCACACGGGAGATGAGGACGAATGAGATGAGGAACAGGACGAATACCTTACCTGCGTGTCCGTCGCCGCCAGAACAGTGTCGCGCTGGTGCTGATTATCCCGATGAGGATAGCATAAGTGGAAGGTTCGGGAACGGGGACAAGGTCGAAGTTCACCAGAAAAGTAGTGGTATTATATTGTCCTCCCGCGCGATTCCATTGGGTATTAGTTCCCAACGTTCTGCCGGGATTGGTGCCTGCAAAAGTAACCACGTAATAGATGATACTCTGCGTTTCTGCTTCAGGAATCGTCCAGAACGTGGTTCCTCGTGACTCTTGCCCGCCAGCGCCGCCGGGCGCCAAAACTGTCCGGATTTGAGTTCCGGAATTGGCCAGACCGGTTGTCCATGACGACATTCCTGTGATGGTAGTCCCGTTTGTGGTATTGCTGATAAAGAGGGTGTCCCTGATGGTAAAGTCAGCTATAGTATAACCGGCCTGCGTGAAGTCGAATGCGATGACAAAAGACGCCTCGAATGTGCCAGTTACAGGAACGACGAAGCGACGCTCGCTGCTCTCTCCGGGTTTTTCGTTGGTTGCTCCGTAAATGTTGGTGCTCGAATACAGGGCGTTCTCGAACTTGGTGTTATCGACGAGATCGTCGAATGAAATGCTAAAGCTATAAGTATTGTCAATTATGTCATCAGTAGTGATGACGAGTGCGGCATTGGCCAGTGTAACAAGAGCTGTGCAAGATACAGCGAGAACGAGAGCGTTTTTTAGCGACTGCATGATGGGATGGATGAGGCTTGGTTTGGATGATGGCGGAAGAAAATGGGCGCTCGGCGTCGGTCATGCGGCGGGGTGTGGGGCGGGGGTAGCACGGATGGCGAAAGAGAAGAGTTCGGGGGCTTTGGCACGCAACCGGGCAATGGTTTCCGGCTCTGTTTCCTCCATGTAGTGGATGGCAGCGATCTCCAGCATCCGACTGGTGGAGCATCCCCGGAATGCCGCGAAGCGCCTGATGACCGGAACAAACTCCGGGTGCATCACGGCGTTCACGGGAGTGCGCCGCTTTCGGCTTGGATCCCGGCGCAGGCTGCGTGCCCCTCGGTGAGGGCTGGATGCGGTCAACTTCATGCGCTATAATTTCTGTAATTATTGCGCATTTGTAAATCAGATTTTAGCGCTATTTCTGAAATTGCGCGATAAGCATTTGACCGATTGAGAATCAGTTTCTTATGGAAACCGGAAAAATGAGAGAGAAGAAAAAGAACGCAAACCTGGCCTTTGTTCCTGCGCTACGAATCGCTGCGGAAAAGTGGGGAAATGCGCATGGAGTCAGTCTTTCGGTCATCGCCTCGGCAGCGTTCGCAATACTGACCAGGACTCCGCTCACCGACAAGGAACTTGTAGTTGAGAATGGATTACGAAAAGCGCTGGGCGCGCCTCCATCCACATCGGAGTCTCAATTGGAGCGCCGCATAGCCGCACTGGAGGCATGGCAGGCGACACAGGAATCTTCCGACGTTGACGGCCCGCGGGCGTAAAATCGTTTTATCCCTTTCATGGAGAGATGGTTGAAGCGTCAGGCAAAATCGAACCATCGGGATGGCCAGCCGAATGTTTCACTCCACGACGCCGCCGACATGCCGGGCCTTGAGCGCTCCTTCTTCTTTCTTCCCGCGTCCTTCTTCCCGTCCGCCCCCCCCCCCGTGTCCCGCGCTCTGGGGGTTCCATACTTCGCCTCCTGCCCACCGCACCGCTCACACACAAAGTCGCGGAGTAGGGAGAGAATCGGTTGTGTGGGCCGGCCC
>JAISAX010000593.1 GCA_031266495.1 Opitutaceae bacterium | reverse complement strand
ATTTTCGGATACGGGAGCGACGGCGAGCAATGGTGCAGCCGAGAATAATGGCCCCTGTGAACAGGACAATGCTGGCAGGCTCGGGGATAATCAAGAGGGTGCCGAGTTGTTCGGCACCGAGCGCTGTGCCGAGCCACAAATTCACATCAAAAATCTTGCCGTCCGCACCCAGATAACCACGCGGGAAATGGGTCTGATTATAGCCATAGCCGGCTGCACCGATAACTAGGCCCTGGTCAGTCGCATTGTTGGCAGGCACTCCTGCGCTACCCATTTTCGTTGTGGTTGTGCTCACCACGCCAGTGAGGTTACCGGAACCGACCGGAGTCAGGTAAAGCTCTACTCCCCATTCGTGGCCACTTTTCTCATAGGCGGCAGACAAGAAGATCTGATACTGGCGCGAACTGTTCCATTCGATCCAATCGCTGGTGATTGTCTCATAAGACCCGCTCCAGCTCTGGACAGAGAAATTCAGCCTCACCTTGTTGTCTTCGCCGGGTGTAAGCCACAGTTGCCATGCCTGGTTTCCTCCACTCGCGGTTCCGCCACGGGCAAGAAACATGACAGAATCAGCAGCCGCATCAGCACGAAGCGGGGCTTGCACCAGCATGCCGAGCGTAAAATCCCGTGCCCATGGACTCGCACTGTCAATAGTGCCAGACGGGAATGCACCAATGGTGGAAATACGCATTCCGGGGCCGTTGAA
Organism: Opitutaceae bacterium; assembly: GCA_031266495.1. Next base: position 6,059 of record JAISAX010000593.1, on the reverse strand, counting down.
TCCGGTAAAGTACGAACCAGTGCCCGTGACATTGGCGTTCTCCACCGTTCCCGTATAATTATTGCCCGAAGAATCCGTTGCCGTAAGGCTGGTTCCCTTACCGATATCGTCAAAATGCCATATCAGCGAGGGAGCGAGAACAGGCACCTGCGCGAACGCAGTGCCGGGGAGCAGGGCGGAAGTGACTGCGACCGCCTTGACGAGTGTGCAGATTACGGGATGTGTTTTCATGAGCATTTTGTGCGATTTTTATGGATACGGGTTTGATTGCGGTTCGATGGAGACCGAAGAGAGTGCGCGGCTATGTGTGAAGAAAGAGAAAGGAGAGGAGAGGAGAGAGGGGGGAGGATTACAGTTCCGGCTTCCAGACGAGATTCGGATAATCAGTCGGATTGTCCGACGGCCCCCTGGCGTGGCCTTTCACATGGCCATCCAGGAACAGAAAATGAGAGCGGTTTCCGTGACGCCAGGCGAACTCGTAGTAACCGCCTCCGTTGCCGGTGCCCGACGGGAATGCCCGATCCCAGCCCTGGATACACAGGGAATCCCAACAAACAACCGTTGTGGACGGCTGCTCCAGTTGATCGATGCTCTTGAGTTTCGTATTCCAGTCGGGGCTTACGTGAGCATTCCATTTGTATCCTGTGTAATTCTGCCCGGGCACCTTGTCGTGGGGTTCGTATTCGTAAGTGGGGCAGTAGAGGAAAAAACGCCCTTCGGCTCTTGTCATGGAGGGGACACGCGATTTGTCGCTGGTGAGGCCGACATAGGGCCTCAACTCGTGCATCCAGGAGGTGTTGCCGTTGTCGTTCTCGTTTTTCTTGCCGTTGGAGAAGGGCATCGCCCCCCTGTTATCATTGATAAACAGATACAGAGCGGAGCCGGTTTGCCGGAGATTGGAGGCGCACTGGGCGGCGCGGGCGGATTCCCGGACTCTGCTGACCACGGGAACAATAATGGCAGCAAGGATACCGATGATGGTAATAACCGCGAGCAGCTCCACCAGCGTGAAGCCACGAAGGCCGCAAACGGGTTTTTGGCAGGACGACCTTGGTCGTCCTGCCACTTGAGCTAGCTCAAGTGGCGACACCGGTTCGGGCAGCGTGAAGGCGATACTGTGAAATGCAAAGCCGGAGGCAGATACGGATACGGGGGAGGTGGGAAACGAAGGAGGTTTCATAACAGGATGAATGTGGGAAAAGTCGTGCTGACCATGCCCGGATCATAGCAAAACGGGAGGAGACGGTTAAGGGCTATTCTGCGCATATTTTCTGGATTTTTGCGCATCCGCTTGAATATCCGGCAAGCCGGCCTGATTTTCGTGTCATGGCCATGAATCCGCCCGACTTTCCCCGCGTCGCCCTGCTCGTCGAAACGTCCACAACCTGGGCGCGTTCAATTCTCGAAGGGATCAACCGTTACCTGCGCAAACGCAATTACTGGCAAATCTTCCTGGAGCCGCGCGGTTCCAGGGAAAGCCTCCGGCTGCCCACAGGCTGGGTCGGCGAGGGCGTCATCGCGGACATCAAGGACGAAGACATGGCGCGGCATCTGCACGGAATCGGCATCCCGGTGATCAACATCTCGCAAATCACTTTCCCCGGTCTGGAGTTCCCGACGGTGACGACAGACATCAAGGCCTGCGCGCACATGGCGGCGAAGTATTTTTTCGATCGGGGTTACGAAAATTTCGCCTACCTGGGACTGGAGAAAAACACGCTCGACGCCGACATCATGCGGGGGTTTTCCACTTCCGTGAAGGCGGGGGGCGGAGCGTTTTTCAGCATGAGTGCGAAGAACCGCGCATGGGGCGTGGCGGACTGGAATCTGAGCATCCAGAGGCTGGCGGACTGGCTGAAAAGGCTGCCCAAACCTGTCGGTTTGTTCTCATGGGTGATCGGACGGGAAGTCGTCCACGCGTGTCATCTCGCCCGAATAAAAATGCCCGAGGAGGTGTCGTTGCTGATGCACTCGGACGACGAGATTTTTCTGGAACTGTCACACATCCCGATGTCAGGCATCACGCATCCCGGCGCGGAGATCGGACACCGGACGGCGCAAATGCTCGACGAACTGATGACGCGCAAGAGAACAAAACCGCGACGCAAGCCTCTGCCTGAACTGATCAAACCGCCCGGGATCAGGACACGGCAGTCGAGCGACGTCATGGCCATCGCAGACCCGGCGTTGCGGACGGCCATCAGCTATGCGCGGCAGCACACCGGGGAGTTATTGCAGGTGCGCGACCTGGCGCGCCATGCCGGAGTCTCGCGCCGCGCGCTCGAACAGCGCTTCGCCAAAACACTGGAACGGAGTCCCGCCGACTACATCAGGGATATGCATCTGGAACGGGCCAAGGATTTGCTCCGCGAGACGATGCTGCCGATCCCGGATGTGGCCACGGCGTCCGGTTTTTCATCTCCGGAATACATGGCCCGTGTTTTTCGCGCCAGGCTGGGAGTGTCGCCCCTCCATTTCCGGCGCAAGGTGGCCGGACGCCAGAAAAGCCCCGCAAAGTAGCTCTCCTCCCCCCCCCCGCGCACGCGCACCCTCAGCGAACATCACGAGTCGCAATGCGAATATCCCGGTAGCGCGAACAGCGCGTAGCCATGTGCCGGATACCAATCCGTCCCTCCACCAACGGTTCGACTCCCGACAAAGGCCAGTGAAACAGACGCGCCTTCCCATGCCCGTCCCGCACCACGAAAAAAAGATCCGCATCCGTCTTGATAAACGTGAAATGATAATTCTCCCCGGGCAAAAAAAGCCCGGTGTTGAAGTTGTCGGGCGCAATATCCGTTTTTGAAAAAGGTCGCCCCGGCAGCGTCGGGTAACGTCGGGCGCGAACATAGTCGTCAGGCAAATCATCATCATTGCCAAACGCCGCATAGCTGATGTGGAGCAGATTCATGTAGTTGAAATACGACTTCATGAACGGCGTCTGCCGCAACGACGACCATTCGGCAATATCGCGGGTGTAAGGCGGCGTCCCGATGCCCGTCGCCTGAATGTAGATGATATTCACGTAACGATTGATCGTATCGAGCCTCGTGAAATCCCACTCCACCATCACGTCTCCGCGAAAACTCTGGCGCGTCCAGAGAACGGCATGGCTGGCATCGTCCCCGGCGACAGGCCCGGCGGCGAACACCATGCCCGCCTCCGTATTCGTGACGGCAGCCCGCTCTCCGTCGAGAAACCAGTGCTGCCTCCAGTCACCGGCGCCGGAGTCGGAAAATGCCGGCTTCCAGTTTTTTGTGCGCAGCTCTCCAAACCTCTTTTGCAAATTCGCATCCATTCCGGCTTTTTCCGGCGCGGCGCCCTGACTCGCAAGCGCAAACACACAGGCGGCGGCCAACACGCTCGCCCACCCCATCACTCCCGACACATATGACCGGACCAACAACAATTTCATTCCGCCCATCCCACCCGCGCGCGCCCACAAGTCAACCCGCCTCGCCACGCGCTTTCGAAAAAACGGCTTGCTTCCGGCGAATTTCATATCCAGACTGTATTTCACTAATGAAATCTGCCAGGATTCAAGCCTTATGCCAGGCGGACGTTCCCGCGCCCGCGCTCAGTCGCGGACTCGCCGTCCTTGCCGCCCTTGGCGACGAATCCCCTCTCTCCCTCGACACGCTCTCCGGTCGCCTGCGCCTCCCCAAAGCCTCTGTCTTTCGCCTCCTGGAGACCCTTCTCCACGCCGGCATGATCAGCAAAACCACCGACAAACGCTACGAAGCCCTCTGGACCCTGCGCCCGCTTGCCGACACACGCGAACACCTCCGTTCGCGTATCAATCAGAAAATGACAACCCTCTGTGCCGCCACCGGCTGCACCATCGAGTGGTATGAACCCGGGGACGAAGGCATGAAACTCATCCTCCAGACGCACCCGGAGACGGAAGTCCGCGTGCTCGTCCGCCCCGGCTACATCCGCCGCTGGGACGGCGAATTCGAAGCCGTCAACCGGCTCGGATATTCATTTTTCAATGACGCCCCGCGCCCCGTCGGTCTTTCCCTGCATGTCGAAAACGGCGTCATAAAAAAAATCCCCCACGCGCAAGCCGCACGAATGATCGCCGAATGCCGCTCCAGCAAAACCGCCTCCGACCTCGCCTTCAACCGGAACAGCGTCCGCCGCCACGCCATCGCCGTGTTCCATCCGGACGAATCCATTTTCCACGGCATCCTCGCCATTGCCGAAGTCTTCCGCTTCACCGCCCCCCCCTCCCCCTCCACCTTCATCAACCGCCTCGCCGAAGCCATCGCGTCTCTCTGATCTCCTCTCTCCTTCCCCCCCCCTCCCCCTCTCCATTCCCGCGTGCACACGCACGCATTTGTCCAGCCGCCGCACCGCTCACACCGCACCACACCACACCACACCGCACCGCCACATCCGCCACATCCGCGCCGCCCGCACCCGCCGCCCACACCCGCATGAACCGCCCGAACATCATTGTATTTTTCACCGACCAGCAACGCTGGGACACCCTCGGCCTCAACGGCAACCCGCTCGGCCTCACCCCTCACCTCGACCGCCTTGCGCGCCGCGGCGCCTTTTTCAGCGAAGCCGTCACCCCGCAACCCGTTTGCGGCCCCGCCCGCTCCTGTTTGCAAACCGGCCAATACGCCACCACGACCGGTGTCCACAAAAACGGTCCCGGCCTCAAACCCCATTCCCCGAAACTCGCCGAACTCTTTAATGCCGCCGGCTATCGCACCGGCTACATCGGCAAATGGCACCTCTCCGGAGAAACCTGTGACGGCGCAACCGCCGCCGTATCCACCGCCAACCGTGGCGGCTACCAGGACTGGCTTGCCGCCAACGCCGTTGAAGCCGTTTCCGGACCCTACACCGCCCGCCTCTGGGACAACGACAACCGCGAAGTGCGCCTCCCCGGTTACCGCTCCGATGCCATGACCGACGCCGCCATCCGTTACCTCCATCAACGCGCCCAAACCCCCGGCCAACCCTTCCTCCTCTACCTCTCGCTCCTCGAACCCCACTTCCAGAACACCGACGACTCCTACCCCGCGCCCCGCCGCATGGAACACGATTACGCCGGACGCTGGCTCCCTCCCGACCTGCAAGCCCTCGGCGGCTCCTCCGCCCGCGACTGGGCCGGTTACTGCGCCATGATCAAACGCATTGACGACGCGCTCGCGCGCCTCATGGACGCCCTCGAATCCACCGGCCAGGCGGACACCACAACCGTGGCCTTTATCAGCGACCACGGTTGCCACTTCAAAACCCGGAACAACGAATACAAACGCAGCCCCCATGAATCCTCCGTGCGCGTGCCCCTCGCGCTCTGGGGAACCGTGTGGGACGGCGGCGGCGAACACACCTGTCCCGCCTCGCTCGTCGATCTCGCCCCCACCCTCCTCGACACCGCCGGCATCACCATCCCCCCCTCCATGCAAGGCCGCAGCCTCCTCCCGGTCATACGCGGAGACAAAACCGGACGCCCCCCCGAAAGCTACATCCAGTTTGGCGACGGCAACCTCCCTCCCGGACGCGCCCTCCGCACCAGCCGCTGGAAATACGCTGTCACCGCCGACGATTCGCAAAAAGGTAATGTCACTTCGGATACATATCGGGAAACCCACCTCTACGACCTGCAAACCGATCCCTACGAACTGAGCAACCTCATCGCATCACGACCGCACGAAAGCATACGCCGCCATTTCCGTGAACGCCTCACCCGGCGCCTAGCCGAGACAGGAGAACCCCCTGCCACCCTCCACCCTGCGCCCCCCGACGAAACCAGCACCCAACGCACAGTAAACTATCCGGGTCACATTGACTCCTTCCCACCTCCGACCTCCGACGAAAATTGAAACAAATATCACGCAAAGCACCGTGGCGCGGGCGTCTCGCCCGCAAGCGATGCCTCACCATTCCGACGTGGCACGGGCATCTTGCCCGTGTTCCGGAGTGGCGCGGGCGTCCCGCCCGCAAGCGTTGCCTCTCCGTTCCGGCGTGGCACGGGCTTCCAGCCCGTGGACGACGCGCAGCGTCGCCCCCTGCCCCCCCCCCCCCCTCACACACCTCCC
>JAISAX010000584.1 GCA_031266495.1 Opitutaceae bacterium | reverse complement strand
CATCCCTCCAGCCGAAGCGACGGCGTAGCCGCCCATTATTAATTATTAAATCTTAATTTTCCTCCTTCCCCCCCCGCCCCCCCCCCCCCCACACACACACCTGCTTCTGCTTCACTATGATCACAGTGCGCACCGTATCCAGTTTCACCATTGCCCTGTTTGTCGCAATCCTGGCGCGCGCCGCCACCGTCAAACCGGCTGATACCGATGCGCTTGGCATACCGGGTGTCACGCTCCGGGACAACGGCGCGTTTACGGTTGGAGGACTCGGCTTCACGCTCGCCCATTACGGGAAGGGCTGGAGCTATGCGTCACTCAACCAGCTCCAGCCCTCGCCCGGTTTTCCGAAACACCAGGCACAACCGGACCCGGAAAGCTGGACGCTCACGGGAAGCATCATGCCAAAACAGGCGTCGGCATCCGCCCATCCGCTAACCGTCAGCGAAACACTCACCCGCATCGCAGGCGGGCTTGCCACGCAATGGCGGGTAACGCATCCCGACGGTGTTCCCACCAATTCGCTTTGCGTCACCATCACCATTCCGATTGTGACCGGCGCAGCCGGACCTGTTGTCATTGAAAAAAAATACAATTCCTCAAAAACCTCGTCCAACTCCGATTCCAACTCCGGTTCCGTTTCGCGAGAAGAATTTCACTTTCCCACCTCGTATAACGGAACCGCCAACCTCCTCGACCTCACCGGCGTCACCCGGCTGACACTACCCTCTCCCGGCGGTTCGCTTACCCTCGAACCGGCGTCTGGTGATTCGCTCCGGCCGCTTCGTGTTTCCTTGCATGATGACCGCTCCTTCGGTGGCCGCTCCTACAGTGTCCGCCTCTATTTTTCTCCGCGGGACGGCATGATCCGCGATGCCGCGCTCGCCTTCAACATCACCCGCTTCGACATCGCGCCCGGCGCGTTTCCCTCTGCAACCATTCAGGCGGGGGCCGACTGGGCGCCCTATGACCACCTGCTCGATATTCACCCCGGCAGCATATTTGACCGCTCCGCCGCCACGCTTGCCGATGCTCCCGCCGGACGCTACGGCCATATCAAGACCAACGCCCGGGGTCATTTCATCTTCGCCAACGCGCCCGACCGCCGCGCCCGCTTTTGGGGCGTCAACCTTTGCTTCGATACGCAACTCATGGACCGGGAGCAAACGGACCGTCTCGCCGACCGCCTCCTGCGCTCCGGCTACAACGCTGTACGTTTTCACCACTACGACGGCCTCATCGTCCGCAAGACTCCCGATGGCGCCGCACACGAGATCGATCCTGAAAAACTGGATCGTCTCGAATACCTGTTCGCCGCCCTCAAGAAACGCGGCCTCTACATCACCATCGATCTATATACCGTTCGACGCTTCACGCCGCAGGAACTTCCCGGCAGCGACATCAAGCTCCAGATGCCCGTGTCCCCGGCATCGCCAGGCGATGCCGCATTCCGCGTCTGGAGCCATTTCGCCCGCGCACTCCTCACGCATCGCAACCCCCACACCGGCCTTGCCTGGGCCGAGGATCCCGCGCTCTTCGGCATTTGTATGTTAAACGAGGATACCTTTTTCTTTGGCGGCTCCTCGCGCCTCAGGAAAAATCCCGTCCTCAACGCCCTTTACGAAAAAGCCTTTGCCGGCTGGAAAACCGCCAGTGCCGGCGCCCCCGAACCCGTATCGGGAAACGACGCCGCCACCTTCAACCGGTTCATCGTTGAAATCAAAAAAAACTCCGATGCCCGCATGATGGCATTTCTCCGCGAGGAACTCGGTGTCCGCGCCCTGCTTACCAGCGACAACAACATGAACACCGAAGCGCAGGTCTTCGTGCGCGACCGCTTCGATTTTGTGGACAATCATGACTACTGGAACCACCCGGTTTTTCTCGGTTCCGCCTGGAGCTTTCCCCTCGCCGTCAATCACCACAGCGCCATCATCTCCGGACTCTGGCTGCCCCGCGAGCTTATGCCCTCGCGTGTATTTGGAAAACCTTACACGGTGACCGAGTTCAACTACGTCTGGCCCAATGCCGCCCGTTCCGAAGGCGGCCTCCTCATGGCCGCCTCCGCGGGACTTCAGGACTGGGACGCGCTTTTCAATTTCGACTACGCGGCGCAAGCCGTCGATGCGCTGGTTCCTGGTGTGCCGACTGCCGGAGGCCGGGTCTTCAGCCTGGCCACCGATCCGGTCGGGATGCTGGCTGACCGGGCCGCCGCGTTTCTCTTCCTGCACGGCGGAGTGCGGCCTGCGCCCACGGCCGTTGCCTGGCTTGCGGACCCCGTCCGTTCCCTTGACGGGGAAAGGGGCAATCCGGCCAGGATTCCGGGACGCATTGGATGGCTGGGATTCCTGGTCCGCACCGGTTCGCTTCCCGCGGATGCGCAAAACCGTTCCGCCATTGCCGCCGCGACGGGAATACGGGCTTTTGTCGGCAGAGAGTCTTCGGACGGACCGGTGTATCCGATAGGAAATGACATCGAAAAAACGCTGGCCCGCGCGAATATCGTGCCTGTTCGTCCGGATCAGGGAGTTTATCGCAGTGAAACCGGCCAGATGGAGATTTCCACCGACTTGGGCACGGCCCGTCTGGTCACGGATTTTGCCGAATGTTTTGTGACTCCTCCCCGAAGCCGGGCGGCGGGTCGTCTGGTATCGATCAAAAATGGAGAAACCTTTGCCTCCACCTATGTGCTCAGTGCCGATAATCGGCCGATCGGCGAATCGCGCCGCCTTTTGGTTCTGCACCTGACCGACAGTCTGAATACGGGAACGCGGTTTTCGGATACAGATCGAAAACGGCTGGAGCATTCCGGAACGCTTCCGCACCTGGTCAAGCGAGGGGCTACCGCCATCCGTCTTAATTTTACCGGGAAGGCGGCGGCTTCCTGGCGCGGCTGGGCGATCGATGCCTCGGGCAAACGCCTACGCGCTCTCTCCCTGGAACCCGTTAATGAAAAAATCCCCGGCGCCTTCCTGCTGAACGCCGAAACCGTCACCGACGCCGGAACCACTTTCGCGTATGAACTTGTCCGGGAATCAAGGTGTCCTGTCTCGGGGGGGGGGGGGGGGGGGGGGGGGGGGGCGGGGCGGGGGGGCGCGGGCTGGGTTATTCGTCGAGGAATTGCAGTCGCACGTTGTGGGCGTTGTCCTTGATGAAGTGGTGTGGGTTGCGTGTGTTTGTCC
>JAISAX010000582.1 GCA_031266495.1 Opitutaceae bacterium | reverse complement strand
ATCCAACAAACCGGACCGCCCACCCCCCGGGGTGCCCCCCCCCCACCCCATTCCCCCCACCCCCCCCCCCCCCCCGTTTCCGCAAAACAAAAAAACTCCTTGCCGCCATTTTATGGCTTCAGGCTTGAGTCAGGCGCGGTTATCCGGCGTTTTTTGACCCCTTTATTCAAATCCAAATCCATATCCATATCCATATTCCACAACCAACATCATGACCCCTTCACTCTCCACCACTGCCGGCCATTCCGGCAACGTCCGGTTTTTTGGCGGCGAAAGCATCCCGCTGGAAATGCACAAGGTGCGCGTCGTTCAAAAACTCCACCTCGTGCCCGTCGAACGCCGCCTTGAGGCGATCCGCGAAGCCGGTTTCAACAGCTTCCTGCTCGGCACGAAAGACGTTTACCTGGACATGCTCACCGACTCCGGCACCAACGCCATGAGCGACAACCAGACGGCCGCCATGTTTCAGGCCGACGACGCCTACGCCGGCTCGCAAAGCTTCGTGCGCCTCAACCAGGCGGTGGAGGACGTATTCGGCAAAAAATACCTGCTTCCCGTCCACCAGGGCCGCGCCGCCGAAAACATCCTGTCACAGACATTCGTGAAGCCCGGCCTGATCGTGCCGATGAACTACCACTTCACCACGACGCACGCGCACATCCACCTCAACGGCGGCATCATCGAGGAACTCGTCGCCGACGACGCCCTCGAAACCGAAAGCGCCAAACCCTTCAAGGGCGACCTCGATCCGGACAAGCTGCGCAAGAGCATCGAAAAACACGGCGCCGAAAAAATCGCCTTCGTGCGCATGGAAGCGTCCACCAACCTCATTGGCGGGCAGCCCTTCTCGATCGGCAACATGCGCGAGATCCGCGCCATCGCCGACCGGCACCAGCTCCTGCTCGTGCTCGACGCCTCGCTCATCGGCGAGAACGCCTACTGGATCAAGCGCCGCGAGGAGGAATTCCGTAATGCCGACATCGCTACGATCCTGCGAGCCATGTGCGACCTGGCGGACATCGTTTATTTCTCGGCCCGCAAGGTCACCTCCTCGCGCGGCGGCGGCATCTGCACCAACCGCCGCGACCTGCTCGACCGGATGAAACACCTCGTGCCGCTCTACGAGGGTTTTCTCACCTACGGCGGCATCTCCGTGCGCGAGATCGAGGCCATGGCCGTCGGCCTGCGCGAGACCACGGACGAGACCGTCATCTCCCAAAGCCCCTCATTCATCGAGCACCTTGTCGGTCGCCTGCAAAAACAGGGCGTGCCCGTGGTGACGCCTGCGGGCGGACTCGGCTGTCACATTGATGCGACCGGTTTCCTGCCGCATCTCGAACAGCGCCAGTATCCGGCGGCGGCGCTGGTGGCGGCGTATTACATCGCTTCGGGAGTGCGCGGCATGGAGCGCGGCACGATGTCGAGCGTGCGCGACGAGAACGGCGAGGATGTGCTGTCCGATGTCGAACTGATGCGCCTGGCAATGCCGCGCCGCGTGTTCACGCTCTCGCAAATCCGTTACGTCGAGGACCGCCTTGCGTGGCTCCACCAGAACCGCGGCCTGATCGGCGGCGTGCAATTTGTGGAGGAGCCGCCGGTGTTGCGCTTCTTTATGGGTCGCCTCGGCGCGACGAGCGACTGGCCGGAGAAACTCATGGCGAAATTCCGGAAGGATTTCGGCGACAGTCTGTAGTGCCATATTCCGGACGCCGCCGGTTTTTACACAAAGCGCGCAAAGATCGCCAAGGTACCCCCCCCCCCCCCCCCTTCCTTCTTCGCGTCCTTCGCGCCCTTTGTGTAAAATTCCGCAGTATCTGATTTTTCAGGACAACCGAACCAGGCGGCGAATCCGGAAAGACCTGTTTCAACCGCACGGAAGGTCTGCCCACCCCGGACGCCTTTCATCAGGCATCCTGCCAGAGCGATTGCGGATCCTTCCGGCTATCCCAAAAACGGACGACTTCCACCAGTCGTTGATCCTCTTCTATCCGATAAAAAATCAGAAACCACGGTTGATGCAGAATCCGTCTCCATCCCGGCCTCCTCTTTATGGCCAGGCCTCGGTGGGGAAGCGCGGCCAGAGAAAGCGCATCGTCCACCAGCGCATTGCCGAGTCGTTCTGCCGCCATCCGGTTCTTGCGCGCGAGGAAACGTACAATTTCCTCAAGATCACGTTCCGCCAGTGCGGAAAAGACTACCCGGTAGTCCATTTCCTGATCTTGTTGCGAATTGCCTCTGCCGGGATGACAGGCTCCCGTTGCAAAGATTCAATACCTGCGTCCAGGGCGGCGAGCATGGCATCTGATTCATCAGGAGCCATTTTGGTCACCAGCCAAAAGGCGATCTCCCGCATCTGGCCCGGTGGCAGCCGCTCAATGGCATCCTCGATTTCGACAACTGTTGACATGCCACCACGCTACCCATTTCCCCTCTGGAAAACAAGCCGGTTTGCGTACCTGTCAAATACGCCCACAAGGATCCCCCCCCCCCCCCCTTCCTTCTTCGCGTCCTTCGCGCCCTTTGTGTAAAATTCCGCAGTATTTATTTTTTAATGACAACCAAACCGGACGGCGAGTCGGGGAAGACCTGTAAGACCTGCCAGACCTATCTCAACCGCACCGAGGGTCCGTCCACCCACACGCCCTCGACCATCACGACCTTGGGGTCTGCGGGGATGCCGGTTTCGTTGCGCTGGATCTGGCCAATGACCAGATCGATGGCCGAGGCGCCGACGATTTCCGGACGCTGATCCAGGCCGGCGTATCCGGAATAGCGCTCCAGCGTAGCCAGGCCGATGTCTTCCGGAAAAAATTTCCGGCCCGCATCCCGCGCCCAACCGAGCAGCGCCACATCGGGCACGACCATCGCATCGGGCCGGTGGCGGCCGATCCATTGCTCCATTTCGGAGCGATCCGGCGTCGCGTAGGTGAAATGGCGGATGGAGGCGGAGCCGTGCATGTGCCGGAAGACGAGGATCGCCGCCATCCAGTTGTGGACAACAATCCGGCTCACGCGTTTTTCCAGCGCCACGCCGATCCGCCGGTAGCCGCGTTTTCGCAGTGTCTTCAACGTGTGCAGCATGCCCTGAAACTGGTGCGGACACGCCCGGTGCAGCGAAGGGCGGATCATCGAGTAGCCGACGGCCGCGCACGAAAACCATTCCCAGCGCAGGCGCATGTGGCCGAATCCATCCGGTAGTGGCGCCATGCATACGCCGCGAATGCCGCGGCTGCGCAGGATTTCGCTCAGCCGCCGCGCCGTCATGCCCGGTTCACGCAGCCAGAAATGCTCCACGCGGTAGCCCTGCTGCGCGGCCCGCTCGCGGGCGCCCTTGTAGGCGGCGGGTGAAAAGGTGGTGCAGTACCAGCCCTCGCGTTCGGGGTAGGCCGTGACCCACGCGATGGTGCCGATCTCCTCGCCCTGCCGCCGTCCGCTGCGCCGCCCGGCGAGCGCGGCGATGAGCGGATCGGGATGATAATTCATCTGCGCCGCCAGCGTCCGGAGCCGCTCGCGCATCGCCAGCGAGATCCGTGGTGAATTGCGCAGCGCCATGCTCACGGTCGCCGCCGTGACGCCGGCGGCGTCGGCAATCTGCTTCAACGTGGTGCGGTGGGTCATGCTCATGGGAAAAACAAATGCGGGGAGAAACGTCGTCAGTCGTGGCGATGTTTAATCGGTTAAACAACGAGCCGGTTGCCGGACCAGGCCGACGGAGACAATCATCCGCCATTCCCCCGCCTGATCAGGGGTTCCCGCAAAATCCGAACACCAGTCACCGAACCATAATGAAAACATTCATCCATCAATACATACTCGCCGCCGCTTTGGCCACCGTTATCGGCACGTTTTCCCCGTCTGCCCGCGCCGCCCTCGAAATCAAAAAGAGCGACATCACCGAAATAGATGGCGTATCCAAATACGCATACTCGTTGTCATATGCCGATATGACAAAAATGGTCGAAGATGCGGGCAAAGACCCGGAAAACGGCAACGCCACTCTTTTGCCTGGATCCGGAGGCAAATTCTTCGACGACATTTTCGAGGCGAGCGACAACATCCGCCTGATGGTGGAGGCCAGCGGCGTCGCCGGCTCCAGAAAATGGAATAGCGGCTTCGTTTACGCCAATGGCGGGACCGCCCAGTCCTCCTTCACCTACAAATTCGATTTCACCAGCGCCGGTTACGAGATCGCTTCGTTCACCGTGAAAGAGAACCTTTACGCGGCCAACCAGACGCGTTCAGTCACCACCCAATACAGCACCGATGGCACGACATGGATCGATGCCGACAGCAGCGACTTCACGAATGTCCTGCGCACCACCACCTCAATTACCAGCGGCACCTTTTCGATTGGCACATCGTCGCCCATCTCCCTCGCCTCCGGCGTATCGGCACTCTACTACCGCGTTGTCTTCACCTCACTCAACGGCACTACCGCTTTAAGCAACCAGCAATCATGGAACCGCCTCAACGGCACCACGGGATCCAGCAACCTCAGCTTCTTCGAGGTCAACTTTGACCTCACTCCGGCTCCCGTTCCCGAGCCGGCGACGATAGCCATGCTGGCTGGTTCCGGTGTGCTCGTGTTCGTCTTGTTCCGCCGCCGTTTCCGCAACTGATGTCGGCTCACCGTTACTTTTCGCCAAACCCTGTCATGTTTCCCTTCCGTCATCTTGCCGTTCTGATTTGCGTTGTCCTCGCCGCCAGCCAGTCGGCGTCCGCGGCTACCGCTCCGTCCGCCCCGGTCCCCGGCCGGCGCGAAGTGATCGTGCTGCGCGCCGCCACCACCAGCGCGACGGGCATCGATCCCACCTGGCGCACCGAACGCCGCGCCGCCTCCTCCGCCGGAGGCAGGCTCCGCTTCGGCGCACTGCCTTCGCCATCACCCGCGCCGTCACCAGATTCCGGTGACGGCGCGATTGTCACCATTGCCCGGATACCGCCCGACGGGAAAAACGACAACGTCCTCCGCCTCGTCAAACGCCTCGGCTCCGCCGACTGGGGCGATTTTGAAACGATCACCGTTCGCCTTGGCTGGCGGCTTGAAAAACCCGCGCAAGGCCGGCACCGGCTCTTTCTCGTTGCCCGTTCGCCCGGCATCATCGGCAGCATCCCGCTGGACAACGCGCTCGAAAACACCCTCGCCAACGACGGCGCCCTTCACGCCTTCACCCTGCCACTCCGCGGAGCCTCTGTCCCATCCGAAGCCACCCGCATCGATTGGACAAAAATCACGCAGATCGACATCACCATTGACGGACTCACCGCCGACGACGCCGGCGAAGTTTACATCGCCTCGATCACCGGTCGCCTCTCCGCCGTCGCTCCCTCCGATGGCGTGCCGCTCTCGTCCATCAAGGTATCCAACATCCCCACCGCATTCTACGAACGGCCCGGCCTGGAGAACCTGCCGCGCACCGATTATGCCGCGCTCCCCGTCGTCAACGTCCGCGATGCCGGCGCGACCGGCGACGGCGAGACCGACGACCAGCCCGCGTTCGAAAAAGCGCTCAAGACCCTGAAACGCATCAGCGCCAACGCCGACGCCGCCAGCGGCGGCGGCATCCTCTACGTGCCCGCCGGCACCTATGCGTTTTACAACAAAAAAAACCAGGCCACCTGGACGCTCGAAGGCGACCACGGCGAACCGCTTCGCAACATCCACATCGTCGGCGAAGGCGAAGCCTCGCAAATCCGCTGCATTCCCCGCCTCTACGGCGGCAGCTCCTGGGGAGCCACCTACGCGTGGGATTTCGGCAGCGCGGAAAACGTCACCCTGCGCGACCTCTCCTTCAGCATCTTCCCCTATTACAACGCCCGCGGCATCGGCTTCTTTCGCGGCATGTATCCGCTCCAGTTCGGCAGTTATTCGCCCGACGCCCGCCGCGTATCCGGTATCCGGATCCTCCGCGTCACGTTTGACCAGGGCGTGATCGGCCCGCTCTTCCGGCGCGGCTGCTCCGATTCGTGGGTCGTGGATTGTCGCGTGAACAACACGACCGCCGACGGCGTCCACATCGACACCGCCTCCGGAATCACCGTCGCGTATAACACCATCGAATACAGCGGGGATGACGCCCTCGCGTCCATTTCCGTCCAGAGCATCAAACGTCCCGCCACCGCCAACCGTTTTTTGCACAACACGCTCATCGCCGCCCAGTGCCGCGGCGTGGCCGTCGGCGGCACCGACATCGAGGTCGCGGGCAACTGGATCGAACGCTCCCAGCTCCCGGCGATTTTCCTGCACGCCCACGGCCACAATCCCGTTGACGGCGACCCCGTGCTCCGTCCCGTCGTGCGAGGCAACATTCTCGTCCACAACAACCTCAGCCTTTCCAGAGCCGCCTATCCCGGCGGCATCCTCGGCGAATTCAATCTCCGGGACGCGCTCATCGAAAACAACGCCCTCTACGCCACCAATGGCGACGGCATCAATTTCCATCGGTATCCGACAGGAAAATACAAGACCGGGATCGATATTTTCGAACCGCAAGGCGTGGTCATCCGGGGCAACCGCATCGAGGCCAGCGCCGGCTACGGCTTCCAGGTCGAGGCGGGGACGCGCATCACCGGCCTGAAACTCGAAGGCAATACCTTCGCCGCCAACGGCGACGGCAGCGTCGCTCTTCGCGGAAAAACGCCGGAAGCCGTCTTTCGTGGCAACAAAACGGATACACCACCTTCCGCCAGCGCCGTCGCCTCCGGTGCGGAGATTTCCCCGGATGCCGTTGCCCGCGGATTCGCCGTCACCCCTGGAATTGCGCGTTTCCACGACATCTACAGACTCGTCCGGGATGCCCGGGAGGCGACCGCCGCGACCACCGCTCCGCTCGCGCAGC
>JAISAX010000563.1 GCA_031266495.1 Opitutaceae bacterium | reverse complement strand
TGTATCCATAGGTGTTTATACAAATACAGGCGCAGGGGCCGGGCCAAGTGCCGGGTTGGGTTATATACAGGTTCGTCTATAGATTGATCTGGCGGGTTCATGATCTGGCGGGGGGGGGGAGGAAATGCCGAAGGGATCAGGCCGTGGTTTGTCAATTTTCGAGTGGTTTGATTTGTTCAGTGAAAGAATCAGTCAGGAACCGAACAAAAATAACCTGTTCAATTTTGACAGTAGAGAACACAGAGCCCGGACACAGAGTTCACAGAGCGGCGGAGCTGCAACCCAAGTATTGAGGGAGAGGATAGTTTCGCGGATTTTTTCCACCGTAAATCCGGGAGGGCGGGATCGGATTAGCGAAGATTAGCCTGCCCTCCGAAGCCCGCAGGGCGAAGGTGGGCGAGGATTAGCGGTCTCCATCATATCCGGTCCCGTACCCACAAGGAACCGCAGTAAGGAACCGCTAATCTTCGCTAATTTCCGCTAATCCGATCCTGATCCTGACCCTGTCCCTGACGTTGCCGCGCCATAGGGGAATCATACGCAAAAAAACAACTCTCAACCTTAGTAGCACAGAGGGCCAAACGACTTTTCAGCTCTTTCCATATTTCTCATATTCTTTTAAAAATCAATCTGTAATGAAAGCAAATGAACCTTATATTCATCAAACAACACCTCCGTGTCCTCCGTGTGTCGGAGCTCTGTGTCCTCCGTGTCCAAATTGAACAGATTATTTGGGCACGATTCCTAAAAAAAAGTCCCATGACACAAAACGCGAAAAACGTACTCTGCGCGGGATGGTCGCAAATACCAACACCGTCCACAACACGCCGTCGCCAAAGGCCGGGGCGCGCTACTGTCAATTGATCCTGATCCTCGCCCTGCTCGCCGCATTCGGACCGCTCGCAACCGACATGTATCTGCCCGCGCTTCCGCAAATCGCCCGCGACTTGCGCACCAGCGAGAGCGCGGCGCAATTCAGCCTGTCCGTCTTTTTCATCGCGGTGGCGCTTTCCCAAATGATCTACGGACCGCTTTCCGACCGGTTCGGACGGCGGCGTCCGTTGTTGTGCGGGTTGGCGCTGTTCGCACTGGCGTCGATAGGCTGCGCGAGGGCGGGGTCGGCGGGCGAGTTGATCGGCTGGCGGGTGGTGATGGCGTTGGGCGGCGCGGCTGGCATGGTGCTGTCGCGGGCTGTCGTCCGTGACAGATTTTCGGGTCGCGAGTCGGCGTCGGCGTTTTCGTTGCTGATGATCGTCATGGGCGCGGCGCCGATTCTGGCGCCGGTCGCGGGGGCGCAAATCCTGCCGCTGGGCGGGTGGCACGGCATTTTCTGGGTGCTGCTGGCGGCGGGCGTGGCGGCGTTGCTGGCGGTGGTGGCCGGGTTGCCGGAATCGTTGCCGGCGGAGCGGCGGAGCCGGCTGGGCGTGTTGTCGGCGGTCGCGGGTTACTGGCGTCTGCTGGGCAGGCGGCGTTTCACGGGGTACGCGCTGGTTCTCGGTTTCAATGCCGGGGCGTTGTTCACCTACATCACGTGCTCGCCGCATGTGTTTATCGAACTCAACGGGGTGTCGCCGGCGGGGTTCTCGGCGTTCTTCGGGCTTAACGGGCTGGGGATGCTTGGCGCGGCGGCGTTCAACCGGAAACTCCTGCACAATCACGCGCCGGAGCGGATACTCGGCGGCGTGCTGGCCGCGGTGCTGTTCGCGGGACTGACGCTGGCGGTGTGCGCGGCGGCGGCCCTCGCGTCGCTGCGGCTGGCGTCCGGACAGGGACGCCGGTCATAACCCCGGCAATCGTGAAGTTGCAGGGGAAATTTTACACACAGCTCACAATGCAACGGCCGCAACGCCATCGCAAGCCTCGGCGGGTGTAATTGAAAGTGGTGGGAACCCCGAAATTTCGCCTGAATCGTCGTAGGGGCGCACTTTTACTGTTTTGTGCGCCCGTTCGCGTGTTCGCTGGATAAGGCGCCGTTGTTCATCAACGTCAACGGGCGCACGTGAAGTGCGCCCCTACGTCTGTTCCCTCCACTTTCAATTACACCCTGCCTCGGCAACAAAACCCTGCTTCGCTTGTTCCCCGTGTCTTTTTCTTCGTACCCTTCTTTACCTGTGAAATATCAAATCGCCCTGCCTCGCCCGACGGACGGAGGCCTCGGAGAGGCTTCCGTACCAACTTCGCGTAACATCAGTTATTGACTGATGTTACGCGGAACAGACGGTCCAGGGGGGGGGGCGGGCGGCGGGAGGGAGCGCGTCTTGCGTGCTCCCTACAAAAACGTCTCCTGATGCGGACCGCCCCTGGCTGCGGCTGCCCGCGCGACGTCCTCGGGTGTCGGATTCAGGTGACGGGGCGGTTTCGACACGCGGCGCGCCACGGCCGCCTCGCGATCGGCCACGATCCGGTTGCACATCGCCTGGACGTGCAGCCGCAACCACTGGTCGGTGCTGGAGCCTTCGGTGTAGTCGGCCGGACCGTAGTGATCGATGCGTCCGTCGGAGCGCAGGCGGTCGTTTTGCGCGAACTCGTCGGAACGCTTCGGGTTGTAAACCGCGTAGCCGCGCCCGCCGCCTTTCTTCACGACGGAAAAGCTGGGGATGTCGCTCGGCCCGTCGGCGATGTAGATCATGTTCCGGAACGGGATGCGCCGGTCTTCGGGGTTGATGTTGGCGTTCACGTCGATCGCCGGGTTTTTGTTGGTGCCCTTGTTGATCTCGAAAAGCGCGCGGGTTTTTGTCGTATTGTCGATCACCATACCGATCTGCGCGATGAGCGCCTCGGTCGCGTTGAAGTCGTTGAACTCGCCCTGTCGCAGGAAACCGGGGCGGAGCGGGTTTTCGATAAACTCGCATCCCCAGACGCCGTCGATGTGGCTGGCGATGGCGCTGCCGCGGATCATCTCCGCCAGCCCCGTGCTCACCACGTAGTGTTCGAGCTGGATCTCGTGCTTCCCGTACTCGGGACGTTCCCGCACCCAGTCGCGCGAGCGGGCGAAAAACTCCGGGATGCCGGGATAGAAGCGGATGTCGCCGCCGCATTCGCGGAGCACGCGGTTGTTGAGGCCGGGCATCTCGCCGGCGAGCACCCAGGTGAGCAGGTGGTTGAGGTAGGCGATTTCGCCGGAGAGGTGGTAGCCGCGTCGCTTGTAGTGCTCCACGAGGCTGTTGGTTTCGGCCCAGAACGTGGTTTCGTTGACGCCGTAGCGCCGGAAGAGCGGCGCCTGCATGTAGTCCGGGATGAGCGTTTTGTCGAAATCCCAGATGCACGCGATGATGTTTTGGGTGAAAAGCGTCGTGGTGGTGGCCATATGAACGGTCCCTGTTGTCTGACGGGCTTGTCCGCCAAGGTCCAGCCTGCGCGATCAGGGCGCATGGGCGCATCTCGAAAACCGGTATGGAAGCCCACGAAACACACGAAAGGACACGAAAGAAAACATCGGATGATTCCGCCTTTTTCGTGTCATTTCGTGTGTTTCGTGGGCCACTCTCCGTTTCCGTGGTTGATCCTCAAGATGCCCACGCCACTCCGGGGCCTGCCTGTCCACTTTTTGAGATGCGCCACAGCGGCGCTCGTATCCAGAATAATGTTATCAGTCACGGGAACCGATTCCTTCGCAATTATCCCGGATTGCTTTCCCGATTGCCTCCCCCTCCGGCCCCGCCCATGCCCCCGCCGTGCCATTCAGGGCATCCAGCCGGCTGGCCCGCCTCGTCTCCTTCAAATGCTGAATCAGCACAGCCGCTTTCTCCAGTTCGGAAGGAGGCATTGTGCGCAAATCCTCAACGATCATCTCCATTGTGCTCATGATCCGCCATGACTGTCATGGTTCCCGCCTTGTGGCAAGTTTCGTGTCTGGAAATTGCGTTATGCTACTGATGTTACACGAAAGAGGATTTTTATGCCGATCCCGAAGCGGTTCGGACACAGCACGCGAGACACGTGCACTCCCCGGACCGGCAACTGCGCTCGATGGATGACGCCGGCGGTTCATCCGTCGATGGTGTAGGCAAGGGTGACGGTTTCGCCTTTCCGGAATACAACGGGCAGGGAAATTTCAGCGCGGCCAATTTGAAGTCCGCGTCGCTGCAAGCCGTCGGGTCGCAACACGACGGTGCGGGGACGATCCAACAAAAACCTGACGCCTCGCCCGGTCCTGTCGGCGACGGCGATGCCTTGCGCGACGGATTCCCCGGCGCCAGTTCCAGCCCCGGCGCTGACGCTGACACCGGCGTTTTCCGGGACTGGCAGGAGGCGGAGCGCGGCTCCGGCGGACTTGGCCGCTCCGAGCGGCACGGGGATGTTTTCCACGAGTGCTTCAAGCGAAAGATCGGCTCCGGCTTTCAGCGTGAGCGTGATCTCGATCTGATGATCGCGAAAAAGATAACGGCGTTCGTAATCGAGCGGGAGTCCCTCGACCTTGCCGGTGACGGAAAGGGTGGAGGCGCCTTCGTCGAGCGTGAAGGCGGTGCTGAAATAGTCTTCCCACCAGCGGGTGCCGTCGGCCCTGGTGGCGACGAGGCCGTGATGGGCGAGCGGCGTCCAGTTGGTGGCAAGCACGGCGTGGCCGTAGCCCGGAGTGCTGAACGAGGACAGGCCGCCGCCCAGGAAAGGCGTGATCTGGCGGAGTTGTGGTTCTCCGCCCCGGTTTTCGGCGTCATCGGGAAAGGGACTACGGAATCGTTCGCGGTTGCGGATGTAATGCTTGTCGGTGGCAGGATGCCCCACGTAAACGGTCGCGTAGTAGCCGGGACGTTTTACGGCAATGAGTTCGCCGGAAAAATTGCGAATGAAGGACCGGCTCTCACATGCGGGCCAGGTGGCGCCGGTGGCCGGTTTGTCCGTCCAGTAAAGATACCGCGGTGTCTCGATGTTGCCGAGGGCGTTGGGGGTGCGGGTGGCGGTGGAGGTAGCGGTGGCGGCAAGCTCGCTTTGTAGTGTCCGGGGCAGTGCTTCCACCCGGCTGGCGGAGCGGCGTTTCCATGCGGCGGTCGTGGTCCAGATGGCGGACTCGGGAAGCACGTCGTCGAGGATGCCGCGGGCGCCGCTCCATTGTTCATTAAAAAATCCGTCGCCCACACGGTGGTTGAAATTGAAGCCGCCGAGCATCGTCCCGTCCGGCTCCGGAGCCACGGTGTGGTTGAAAAACCGATACGAGTGGCGAAGGGATTCGAGCATGGCGGGGTCGCCCCCGCTCCGGCGGTAGTACATGGCCAGGTGCCAGTGCGTCATGCCGATGTAGCTGCCATCCGGCCCGGTGGATTCCATGTGGTAACCGGCGGGACTCTGGCCGTCGATGAAACGGCGGGCTTCGGCGCGGGCGATCCCGGCGTAGCGCGGGTCGCCGGAGCCGTTGGCGAACATCTGCCAGGCGAGGGGATAATGCGAAGACTGGTTGCGGGCCGTTACCAGTTGCTCGGCAAACATGCGATCGACGATGTGACGTAATCCTTCCGTCCATACATCCCGCACCCCGGGCGGCATCCGGGGCGCGGCGAGGCCGTAAACGGGAAATGTTTTTTGCGCGACGGCGAAAGCCATGAACCCGGGATAGGGATCGAGGTCGGCATCGACGCCGGACCATACTTCGGATTCGGTGAGGGCGAGCAGGTCGGCAAGCGCGGCGGCGGCGGCGCGGAAGAGGAGTTCCCGGCGTCCGGCATACGGATTGAGGGGGGCGTCAAGAAGGGCGGCTTCGGCTAGGTTTTCGGCCATCGCGCCGTTGCGCGGTGTAATGCCGGCCCAGATACTTGGGATGGCCCGGAGGCGGTCCCGACGATTTTCGGGGGCGGGCCGTCCGATGCGTTCCTGCCAGCCGTTGATGGCGCCCGCCCAGTGGCTGGCGGGATCGACATTCTGGTGACGGAGCGTCCACGCGACGGTGGAAAAGAGTCCGTAATTGTCGAGGAGGTGAACGTTGCGCTCCGGATTTTTCAACCATTCGGACTGACGGGTGGCGAGCGGGACAATGAGGTCATCGGCCTTGCCTACGTTTTCGGGAGAGAGGAGCGCGGGCAGGAGCGCGGCGATGCGACGCTGGAACTTCCATGCCACAACCGTGCCGTCGGGAAGGATTTCAACGGAGGCCCGGATGGCGCGCGCGGCCTCGGGCGTGTTGCACAGGATGAAGGGGAAGCCGGCGGCGGCGCGGAGTCGCCAGTTGCCGGGCGCGGGAAACTCGACTTGCCAGACAACGTCCGTGCGCGTGACCGGAATCGTGGTGAGGGCGCGGAGATTATCCGTAGTGCTTTCGGCAATCTGTTGCCCGGTTTCGTCAAGGATGCGGAGCGGGCCGCCGCCGAAGGAAAATTCCTCGGCGCGGGGCGGGACGTAAACGAACATTTTTTCCGGCTGCCCTTCCCACGGGGACCAGGTGCCGTTCTGGCAGGAAACGCCGTACAGGACGTCGGGCGGGAGGCCAGGCGGGAGGCCGGACGGGAGGCTGACGCGGGCGGTGCTGTTGCGCGCCCCTCCGACGAGGCGGATCTGGTGAACGCCATCGGCGACGAGCGGAATATCGGCGTCGAAAATCAGTTCGCCGGGACGGGGTTTTGCGGGTTGGGGTAGTGGAATTCCCAATACTTCGTTATCGCCGGGGCCGAAGGAGACGGGCTTGCGTCCGGGTTCGCAATATTGCCAGAAGCTGATGCGTTCGTCGGGATCGAAGGCCCGGACGACAAGGCGTTCGCCTTCGGCGCGGCTGCCGCGATGGGCCGTGACACGGGCGCGGGTGGCGTCCCCTTTCTTGACGATGTAAATGGTGGCAACCGGCTGGAGCGCGAGCGGACCGATGTCGAGCGTTCCGGCGGCGGCGTCGCCGCCAGAGCCGCCGGAAGCCGGGTGGGTTGATGCAGCGCAGGCGAGGCAGAGCGTAACAATTTTCAGAATACTGAATGAAGGATGCATGATGAGATGGGAAAAATCACTGACGTTACACGTTACACGGCTCGACCGTAGGGGCTTCGCTTGCGAAGCCCGCGCCAGGCTGACGGAATTGGCGTATCTCCCGTTGAGTCAGGTCGCTCGCGGGCTTCGCAAGCGAAGCCCCTACGGGGGAAGCTGCGTATCATCGGGAAATCAGCCGGGATTCGTTTCACTCTGGAAGGTGGTGGCGGTGCTGCCCATGGGTTCGCCTTTGCCCAGCGCCTTCGGGTCGGGATAGCCGCTGTTGTAGAGGCTCCACATGTATTGTGTGTAGAGGCGTCCGTCGGAGCTTTTTACGCGTTCGACGTGGCCGTCCATAAACCCCATGTTGATGGCTCCGTTGTGGCGGAGCGGCACTTCCATCTGCGCCTGCCCGCGAGGGAACCAGCCATCCCAGATGACCGGCGTCCGGGAATGAACCTGGAAAAACGTATCGAGATCGGTGTTACTTTTCACGCCCATGTTGTAGTCGGGGCCGCCTCTCGCGGCATTCGTGGTCTGGCCTGTAATCCGGGCGCCAGGACAGATTTCGGTTTTCTCGGTGCGAAATTCGTGCACGCCGACCCGGACCCAGATCCAGGCGGGGCCGTTCAGGTAATAGCGGCGCAACAGGCGCAGCCCCCAGTCGTTGTGCCCTTCCGACCAGGGGTGGGTGCTGTCGAACGATGCGGGAGGGCCGACGCCCTTGTTGTCGAGCCGCCATGCATAATGGGCCATCACGAGCGTGCGTACCTGCGAGGTGCATTTGACGGCGGCGGCCCTGGACCGGGCCGCGCTGACTCCGGCCAGGGAAAGCCCGGCAAGGATTCCGATGATCACAATGACCACAAGAAGTTCGATCAGCGTGAAGGCGCGATTGCGATGCGGGTTTCCGGAGAAGGTTGTCATGGCAGGGATGCGTTTGCGGCGCGGGGGGGGGGGGG
>JAISAX010000554.1 GCA_031266495.1 Opitutaceae bacterium | reverse complement strand
GGAGGGGGGGCTAGCGGGATGCGTTTTTTGTTTGTATCGGTTAAAAAGATGCCGGAGGCGTCGGCGCGAAGATCGAGGGCGCCTTTTTTGACGAACCAGTGGAGGGCGCGTTGCGCGGGGGCCGGTTTGTCGCCGGGTGTTCCGGAGCCGATTTCGACAAGGAGGGTGACGCGGCGTGGCGAGGTGGTGCGCGCGGCGAGGCCGGGGAGCGGGAGGGTGAGGAAGCGGGCGGGGCCGGGTTCCTTGGGCAGGCGGATGGCACGGGAGCCGGATGCGAGTGGGATGACTTCCAGGTCGGGACCGGGAGCGCCGGTCAGCGTCCAGCCGTCGGGCAGCGGGGTGAGCGGGCCTTCGGCAAACTTCGCGGCGGACATGTCGTGAAGGGTGGCGGCAGCGATTGGCGCCGGGGTGATGCACAGGCTGGCGCTTGTCAGGGCGAAGGCGGTGAAAAGGACGCGGAGGTCATGTCGGGAGGCTGTCATCGGGTATTGGAGAATTTTGATGGAACACTGCTTCTGCTGGCAGTGGGTGGTTTGATTTGCAAGTCTGTTTGCACTAATTGAACACTCGGAATAGTGAATACAACCACTATTCCGGGTGTTTATTTCCCCTATTCTTGCATAAACCGGCGAAATGCTTCCCTAAAGGACGCCATGCCCAAAAATTCCGATGCAAGAACCGGCCTGAAGATGGAAAAAACCTTGTATTTGCTTGCTCAACAAAAAGCTGTATCGAGGCGACAATCGTTTGCAGCCTATGTCGTGGACCTGATTGCACTCGATCTGCTCGATTACCCGGGCGGAGAAAACATCCCGGATATCCAGCGGATAAGGGCGCTACAGAAAAATGCCGGTGGTGGAGACCCGGGCAGCAGGGCCAGGGCGTCTTGAATGACTGTTTTACCGGCAATCCGGGTGGATGATGAAATTTGCCCCTGTCCATCATTACATCACTGATGGCACGCACGCTGGAGGCAGGGGCTTCGCTTGCGAAGCCCGCGCCAGGCGGACGACCGCCACTGGCGAATCTCCCGTTGTGATCCGGTCCTCGCGGGCTGCCCAAGCGAAGCCCCTACGGGGAAAAGGGGGGGGCACAGCGTAACGTCAGTTACATCACTGAAGTTACGCGGAGCGGAGGGCGGATTGGGACAGGAGGGGGGGGGGGGAGGGGGGCGTCGCATGCAAAACCCGCGCTACTCCGGAATTGGCATCCTGCGGTCTGTCCGGTTTTTGAAATGTGTCCTTTCCCAGGAATTTCAGGGCGTCCCGGTTGCCAATCGCCCATGACTGGCAATCTTGTCGCTGCATGCGATTCCAGCTCTACCACCGGAACCCATCCACGAATCGTCGTCCGGCCTTGGCCCTGCAGGATATCCTTGTCCGTACTCTCGCGCTCGCCTCTGCGGTGGCGTTCGCGGGGTTGGGGTTCGTGGGGATCTGCTGCTGTGCTGTCCCGCAAACCGTCCGTGCGGCGGATGGCGTGAGTGACGTATATTTGTGGTATTACAACGTGGATCCGGCGGACATCGACACTTCGCTGGACGGCACCGGGGAGACGGTGCGCCGCAAGGCCCGCGCCGGACTCGATCCGCGTGATCCGGACGACGGACCGCACGAGCAAATCGAACACATCCCGGACAACGATCCGACTTGTCCCGACAAATTCGTTTTCACGTGGAAGGCGAAGAAAGGCATTTTTTATCGGGCCTTCAGCAGTCCCGTTCTCGATGGTCCCGATGCGGACTGGCAGCCGGAGGGGAGCGACTGGGTGCAGGCGACGGAGAGCGGCATCATGGTGCATGAAAGTTGTCCCGATCCTGCGGAGAGTTCGCGTTTCTGGCGACTGGCCTCCCGCAACGGTTCGTTAATCGACCTCAAGGGCCTGACGCCCTACGACCATGCCCTGATCGAAGCCGCCCCCGCCGACCTCGACCGCAATGCCAACGGCTTCCCCGACCGTTGGGAGTGGCTGAATTTCGGAACACTCGGCGCGGACCCGACCGCCGACGCGGATGGCGACGGCCTGTCCAACCTCGCGGAATTTCTCGCAGGCAGTGACCCGAATATTGCCGCCGCGGCAGTCTCTCCGGCCAGCCTCAACCTGCTTGTGTATAGCCCATGAGACGTCGTTCCGTTATGCAAAACTTCCCGAAAGCAATTTTTTTTCGCAGGCTTGACATCCTCTTCTTCGCCTGCGGAGCGGGTCTGTTCGCCGCATTCTTTTTTGTTTCCGATGCGGGAGCACAATGCGGCACTGGTGAATGGACATCCATATCGTATAAAAGCGTTACCGGAGGAGGGCAATTGGTCGGGTTCAGTGGATATAGATCCGATAATAATACCCTGGATGCCAATGACCCCGAGGCTCCATGGCAGGAGAAAAAATGGAGAAGCAAGGTGTTGTCAGGTGAAGTTACGACATATACATATAAATATGAATGTGATGGTGAATTGGGCTATTCGGCAAATGCGCGATATGGGGGAACAGTAACAGTGGAGGGTGCTCATGGGTGGAACATTGTGACGGATTCAATCTACGGGACAACACACCTTGTCGCGGATAGTGTTTTCGACACAGGGTATCCTGATTGTGACGTGGAATACGGGAATGCCGTCCGGATTTATCAAACCAACAAAACATTAACCTTTCTTACGACATCAGGATGCGGATGCTTTTATATGTATCGAGGAGATTTTAATGCCTGGGACTCAGGCAGTGGTTCGATATCCGAAACGCTTGTTGATCCTGACACTGTTTCCGCCGCCATTGCCCGTTCCGGAGACTCCATGGAAGGCGTGCTGCGCCGGGCTTTTACCCGGAACATGAGTCTCACCTCACCTGAATCGACCAGCCCCATTTCTTTCATCGGGCGCGGAGTCACCATTACGCTTGAAGGCTGTGGCGGTCCTTATCAGGTGATTGGCTCGCTGAATGTTGGAGAATATGGCGGAATGGCCAATGAAACGGAAGCTTCCTTTTTGAATAATAACTATACGACGGAACACTGCGTTGTTCTCAGTGAGGCGGTGACTTTCGATGATGGCAAACTCAGCTTTGAAGTTCCGATACGCCGCGACAAGGTGACGGAGATTGTGGAAAAGAGTATCAAGCTCATCCCTGACGAAGGACGGCCTGTTGGTAGTTCTACAAGCTGTACCAATAGCATGGATTTTCTCATGAACCTGGGATTCAGGACCGGAGGACGCTCGGCGGGTGTGCTGCAAGTCAAGACGGACACGATAGACGAAACCACTTTTACGCCAGCCGGCCTGTTTCTGGCGTCGTTTTCGGAGAGCGAGGTGAAAGCGATCCGCAATGACGACACGGCGAAGACACTCCGGCAAGTCCGCGTGCCCGAAGGACTGATCGACGTCGTGGTAACCTCCGCCACCAGCTACGAAATCCGCGTTTACCTTCTCTCGCAAATCGGCTCTCCCGATCCGGACACCGGCCTTTATTCACCCACCGGAACACCGCTTGTGACCTATACAATAGCCGAAGGCACCGGTTCCACGTCAGCAGCCCCCCGCCTGTCGCTGACGGAAACGCGAGACGGCAACGCCATCACCACGACCTATAGCCAGGACGCCAGCGGCAACTGGGAAACCGTTTATGGCAACGGTCTGAAAACCGAACGCCTCACAAAAACCACCAGCAGCACGGATACGACGGAAACCCGCGACCTGCTCGACGCGGACGAAACCCTCGTCAGTCGCACGGTTACCGTGACCCGCGCCTTTAACTTCGGGACCGGAACCGGGAGTGATATCGTGACGGTAAACAAAACCACCAGCGAAACCACCGGCGCCGGAGCCGACGCCGTCACGACGACGTACACGTATTACGACAATCCGGCGACCGACGGGATGGCGCTGGGCCGGCTCAAAACCCGGCAAACCTCGACCGGCAACTGGGAAAGCTGGACCTACGACACGCAGGGTCGGAGGGCGAAACGCGTCAGCCAGTTTCTTGGCAGCGTGCTCAACCCGGCGGACGCGCTCAACCGTGTAATGACGTGGGACTACACAACCGTTGACGACCTCGACGGCGACGGGAAACCCGAAGCCCTGCGCACGGAAACCGAAACCCTGCTCGGGCAGGAAACCGCCCGCCGCCACCACCTCACGCTCACCGCCACCAACGACACCGACGACACCGACGAAAGCTACGAACTCGGCTGGACGGAAACCCGCGATATCGTATGCACCGTCCCTGGCGCGGACCAGGATGCGGCGACCAACCTCGTCACGATCACCCGCACCGGCATTTCCGGGGACCGCCAACACAAAACCCTCTGGCAAAAAAACCCGGATGGCACCGGCCTGATCCTGACCCTGGAAAAACTCGACGACGGAGGCCGCACATGGACAACCCGGGAAGGCGCGATGCTTTCCAACGACACCATCGATCCCGCCACCGCCCGCCGCACCGAAGTCACCGAAGACGCGCTTGGCCGGGAGACCGAACGCAACGTTTACGAAAACGACCTGCTCATCGACTCCACCGTGGTTCTCGAACGCGACACACTCGGACGTCCCACGCACACCGCCTTCCTCGACGGCACGGCGGAATACCGCGACTACGCCTGCTGCGGCCTCAACCAGATCATCAACCGCGACGGCATCACGACCACCTACGAACGAGACGCCCTTGGCCGCGTCATCCGCGAAACCACCGCCGGCATCGGCACCGCGTACACCTACGACGCCGCCGGACGCACGCTCACCACCAGCCGCGTCGGCAGCGACGACTCCATAACAACCCTCTCCACACAAACCTGGAGCACCGCCGGACGCCTCCTCACCTCCACCGGCGCCCTCGACCGCACCACCACCTACACCGAAACCCTCCTCGCCAGCGGCCTGACCGAACGCAAAACCACTCATCCCGACGCCAGCGAAGAAATCACCACCTACCACCCCGACGGTTCGCCGGCCTCGATCCGGGGCGATGCCGCCGCCCAATGGCACGATTACGTCTACGGCGTGGAGACCGACGGCGAATACGAACAGGAATTTTTCCCGGCTGGCGACGAAGCCGCCGGCACGCCCGCCGCGCAATGGACAAAACACTACCG
>JAISAX010000492.1 GCA_031266495.1 Opitutaceae bacterium | reverse complement strand
TTTTTGTGCGCGGTTCCTTTTATTAACAAACCACACAAGCTATCCCATCCCCCCGCGGGGGGGGGGGGGGGGGGGGGCGCCACTTAACGAATTACCAGATGATCGGCGTCCGTGGGCACGTCGAAGAAGGTTTTGTCGCCGCGTTGCGTCACGGAAAGGCGTTCAGATTTGTCACTATTTTTGAGGTACACTGTGACGCTGGAGACGGGGCCGGCGATGCCGACGCGCATGGCCTCGCCTTTGGGCACGGGCGTGAGGATTCGCCCATCGTCCGTCCGGCGGAGAACGAAGGCGCCGTTCGTGGCGACTTTTCCGAAGTCGATTACTTTTTTCTCCGTGTTCAGACCCTCGCGGTAAGCGGCGGGGTCGGTGCCCGGAGTCGGAGGCTGTTCGGCGGGCGAGATTTTGACGGCGGTGATGCGTCCGTTCGTCTTTTCAACCTCCATGGTGGCAACGCGCAATTGGTTGAGATGGTCGCTCAATTGCGGACGCGACATTCCCGAGGCGACGTGCGTGAGGCCGACAACGATGTCGTATTTCATGGCGGTATTCGCGATTCCGGTACGTTGGTCCCTGGTCGGGATGCGAATGCGGCGCGTGTCGCTGTAGGCGTAGCCGGGTTTCCATGCGGTGGTGCGTGTTTTGCCGGGAGTTCCGAGGCTGTGAAACACGGGGCGCGAGACGCTGGAGCCGGCGTCGCGGAAGTGCCAGAAGCTGTTGAATTCGTTGTCGAGGGCGCGTTGCGGCTGCCAGATGATTTCGAGGTCGAAGCTGCCGTCGCCGTAATTTTTCCATGTGCCGAGTTTGGGGAGGATGGGCGGCTGATCGGAGCCGGGCATCCAGGTGTGCGAGCGGGCGTCGGCGTAGAGGATGTTTTCGTATTCGGAGAAGTCGCTGATCTGGCCGTCGCGCAACTGGGTGTCGGCGGTTCCGCGCGGGCCGCGCGTGGCGCTGCCCCAAGCGGGCAGGGCGAGCCCATCAATATTCCAGGGGGAATCGGAGTAGTTTACCCAGACGGAATTGCCGTCCTGATAGGTGGCGCGCAGGCGTTGCCATTGGCCGCTTTCGGCGGCTTCGACGGGCGTGATCCAGTTGCCTTTCAGGGTTTGGTATTCGAGCGTGCGGAGGCGGCGGTTGACGTAGCCTTGGCCAAAGGCGCGCATGAGGTGGTATTCGCGCACGATGGCGTGGATGTGGGGGACGTAGTTGTTGAGTTGGCGTCCGATGAAGCCAACGCGTCCGAAGGCGATTTGCATGCCGCGGTAGCGGTCGAGTTCGCGGTCGGTGGGTTTGTAGGCGTCCCAGCCGGGTTTGGAGCCCCAGGGGAGCCAGCGTTCGTAGTAGCCGATACCGTGGTTGCTCTGTTTGGGGTGGACTTTGAGGAGTTCGGCGAGGGGGAGCATTTTGCGGGTGCGCATGTTGTCGGTGTAGGCGTTGCAGCCTCCGTCCCAGAGTCCGGACATTTGGGGGCCGAGCATTTCGGTGACCATGGGGCCGTTGCGTTGCTCGCGCATGGCCTGCCAGTATTTTTTCTGCTCCAGGGCGGCGAGTCGGAAGATGCCGGCGTCGGGAGCGGTGGCATCGTAGTCGAGTTTCCAGTGCGGCATGACATCGTGGAAGGTGGCGTCGAGATCGTAGGCTTTTGTGGCGGCGGCGGCGCGGTCCTTGGTGAGCGCCATGTGGCTGGAGGGTTTCACAAAATACATGTTGCCGCCTGCGTGGGGAAGGAGGGTGCCGTCGGGACGGCGGGCGAGATCGGCGGTGTATTGAGGCGAGTTGATGGCGGAAACGTCGAGGTAGTTTTCGTGAATGCTGAAGCGGTGCCCGAGGGCGTGCGCGCCTTGGGAAAGGGCGCGCAGGCCGGCGTCGCCGCCGAGGTTTTCGTGCGCGGGCATCATGTCGGGATTGCTGCGGTCGAAGCCCTTGTTTTGCCAGTAGTGCAGGATGATGAGCAGGCTGTCGATGGAGTAGGGTTTGAGTTGGCGGAGCAGATCGAGGTGGCTGGCGAAGGTGCCTTCAAACATGTCGAGAACGAGACGTGTCTCGAACTCTTTCATGTAGGGCGAGGCGAGCCAGCGGGCGTTGGCAAGGGTTTCTGGATACAAACTGGAGAGGGTGAGGTAAAAGGTGTCGCGCACGGGATGGCGCGCGTCGTTGGTCATCGCGCCGTAGAGGGTGGCGTTGGAACGCAGTTCGGAGGCGTCGGATTGCCAGAGGTCGGGGATGGCCGAGCCGAAGAGTTTGTCGTTTATGCGATAGGAGTCGCCGATTTGAAATTCCGAGGGAACCGTTTTGCCTCGCGTGGCGACTTCGATGGAATGGAAGGTGGGGGCGTCCGAGGAAAGGCGCAATTCCAGGGTTTTCCCGATACAGCGCAATTCCGCGGTGAGTTTGGCCGTCGTCGCGGGGGCGTCTTGCGTGGCGGTGGTGAATTCGTAGGTGGCAACGAGGCGTTCGTTCGTTTTGTCGCCGGGGTTTTTAATTTGGGCATCGAGAAAGCGCGATTTCGCGGCGGTGGCGGTGGTCTTTTTTTGGAGTTTGCGCAGGTCCTCTGTTTCATCCGCAGCCTGCCGCACCTTGTCGATGTCGGACAATTTTGTCTGGTCGGATGCCATGATCGCCCGGAAACGGAAAGGGCTTCTCAGCACCTCTCCGTTGTGCCGGATGCGCAGTCCGTCGAGCAATCCGGCCTGTGGTGTGAAGATGTATTCGATGGTCTC
>JAISAX010000484.1 GCA_031266495.1 Opitutaceae bacterium | reverse complement strand
TCTCACCCACCCACGCCATGCCATCCGAACCCGAAGGCTTCCTCCCTCGCCACGGCGACTACACCCGGCTACTCTCGTTCCAGAAGGCGGAGATCGTTTACGGCATCACCTACCGGTTTTGCCACAAATACTTTGCCAGAGGCGACCGCACGATCGACCAGATGGTGCAGGCGGCGCGCTCCGGGAAGAAAAACCTGCTTGAAGGGAGCAAGGCGGCCGTCACCTCCAAGGAAACCGAGATCAAGCTCACCAATGTAGCCCGAGCCAGCCTCGAAGAACTTCTCGACGATTACCGCGACTACCTCACCACGCACGATCTCCCTGTCTGGGAAAAGAACTCCCGGGAAGCCCTCTATGTCCGCAAACTCGGGAGACGTACCCCGCAGACCTACGAACTCTACCGCTCCTTTGTGCAAACCCGTCCGCCCGCGATCCTGGCCAACATTGTCATCTGTCTCATCCACCAGACCAACTACCTCATCGACCGCCAGCTCCGCTACCTCGAAAAAGATTTCCTCAAAAACGGCGGACTCCGCGAACGCATGACCCGCGCCCGCCTCGATTACCGTTCCCGTCCCCCCAAACCATAACTCCCACAACTCCCATACCTCCCATACCTCCCACCTCCCGCCCGCCGTCTCCCGCCCGCCTGCGGCCAGAGGTTTCATTGATTGGGCGGGGTCGGCGGGAGGGGCGGGGTGGGTGGGGAGGGGTGCCGGTGGTGGTGGTGGGCGGCTTCGCGATCGTAGCGGTCGATCAAGGTATTCAAGAGGACGATGAAGGCGTTTATTGCGGTGAGGGCGACCGGGTCGGTGGCGGTGAGGGCGAGGGCGTTGATCTTTTCAAACACATCCCGGAGGTTCGTGATTATGCCGTGACGCAGGGAGGTCATGGTTTCGGGGATGGCGGAGGACTGGGCGGCGGTTTCGGCGTCGCGGGCGCGCAAGGAGGCCTCGAATTGTTTGTTGGCGGAGTCGAGCGCGGAGACCCAGCCGGTGAGGCCGAGGGTGTTGATGTCGTCGGAGGCGGGGGCGGCTTGCAGGTCCTCGACGAGGTTGGTGAGGGCGGCGGTCTCCTCGTCGTAGGAGCCGGTGCGGATGTCGCGCCTGTATTTGTCGAGCACGACGAGGAGGCGTTTGGCCGGGGCGTGTTTGGCGGAGTCGAAGTGGCGGGTGCCCAGTTCGAGGGATTCGCGCAAGCTGCCGTAGTGCCGGTCGCGGAGGGCGTCCTGTTCGGCGAGGACTTCGGTGTAGGCGCTCTTGCGGCCGGCCTGGAGGGCGGCGTCGGCGGCGGCGAACAGGCGATTGCACTCGCCATAGAGGACGGGGCCGAGGCCATCCTTCACGGTGGCGTTGTTGCGGAGCTGGGCGAGCAGCTCCGTCTGGAACTGGAACAATTCTTCGTTGCGGAGCAGGTTGGACCGGAGGGTCTTTATTTTCATCGGGTATGGGTGTTGGTTGGTTGGTTGGTATCGGGAAAAATCCGGATGCGGGCGGCGGATATCCGGGTTGAGGTTGCATGTTCTTACTTCTTTTCAAGGCTGTTTTTGGGCGAGGGGAGCTTTTCGAGTGAACGAGGTTTATGGATTCGGGGCGCGGGGAGCTATTCAAGTGCGCGGGATTTCAAGAATCCGGGCGCGGGGAACCTTTCGAATGAACGAGGTTTGTGGAATCCGGACGAAGGGAGCTTTTCGAGTGAACGAGGTTTATGGATTGGGGGGGTGGGGAGCTATTCAAGTGCGCAAGATTTCAAGAATCCGGGCGCGGGGAACCTTTCGAGTGAAAAAGGTTTATGGATTCAGGGTACGGGGAAGGTTTCCGGCGCGTCATTTTTTGTCCAGCATGAGGTTTTTTACGTATCCACATCAGTTTTTTTGTTGAACCGGTTACATTTCACGGAAACGTAGCACTCATGACAATCATACCCTCGTTACGGAAAGAAAAGACAACACACACGCAACGGCATGGTTCTCCGGGCCTGCGCCCGATGCCGGTCCTCGCCGCCGCCGCCGCCGCCGCCCTGCTGGCTTGCTCTCTGGTCGCCGGGACTTCCGCATGGAATGACCCGGGTGACGGCAACTGGAACGAGACGTCCAAGTGGACCCCAAATAGCTCCCAAACGGATGGGCAGATAGCTAACGGAGCGACCGTCACGATTAACGGAGTGGAGGGGATGCAGACGTATGCCAACTTTTCCGTTACCAACAATTCAGGCCTCCGCCTCATAAATATGCATGCCGATAACGATGGTCAGGTTATTACCGGGACACTGACGATGACCAATGCCACCCTCTATGTCGAAGGTTCTGATTCTGGCAATAAACTGACGATGGAAAGCGGCGGGATTCTTCTGACAGACACCACTGTCAATATAGATGCGGGATCGTCCCTGTACATCCATTGGGGCACGATTGGACTGAGCGGCAACACGATCCTGAATTTCAACGGAAATTCCGAATCGGGTAGCCTCGGCCCCGGCTATCTCGGGGCAGGAAGCACACTGACTTTCACCGACTTTACCGGGAAGATAAACCTGAACCTGAATAACGTTCCGGACGGCGATTATTCGCTTCTCAGCGCGGAATCATTTAGCGGCATAACTCCGGACGGGCTATTTGCGGCGATAACGGTGACAGGCGACAGCGCGTCGCGCGCAGAGGTGTACGTATCGGAGGAGTTCGATGATCTGCGGGTGAAGATATCGAGCGTGCCCGAGCCAGCGGCGTTCGCGGCGTTTGCCGGCCTGGCGATCCTCGCATGGGCGCTGACCGGGAGGCGGCGCCGTGAATGAACCTTTCCCGGACGGAAAACAGACAGAGGTTTCAGGAGCGACAACAATAGGGATTCAAGTAACACCGCTCCCTGCAAAACCTCGCTCCGTCCGGGGGGAGCCGGCGTTTCCCGCAGGGTATTGCGATTCATATACGGGGAACGCCGGCCTCCCAACCCCAACCCCAACCCCAACCCCGTCCCCATGCTGAAGCTCGACTACGCCATCCTGATCCTGTCGGTCATCCTGCTATGGATACCGCGTCCGTGGATGAGCCGGGGTCGCCTCGGCGGGGGAAAGCGCCGCCGCCGCCCCGCGTCACCCCCCCCTCCCGCCGCCGTCCCCACCCCCGCCGCCGCCCCTCCCGCCGCCGCCGCCGCGCCGGTTCCGGATTCGCCGCTGAAAAAGGCGAGGAACCGGATGGCGTACGTGCGCAACTACGACCTCGATTTCATCCGCGAGGTGAAAGACGTCCGCAACTGGCTCGATTTTTTGCGGGCGCTGGTCGGCGGTTACGGGCTGTTTGCGGGCGGCATTGCGGGCGTGGCGCTGGTGGACTTGCCGCTGGCGCAATCGGGCCCGGTCATAGCGGCGCAGATCGCGGTTGTTGTCGTGGCGGTGGCGCTCCAGGTGCCGGTGCCGGCGGAGCGGGGCATGATCCAGTGCCATGCGCCGGTTTTTTTCATCCAGGGCCTGCTGTTCGGGCTCGTGGACTGGCGTGCCGGTCTGATCGCCGCGGCCGTCGCCTGGACGAACACCCCGCTGCTCAAAACCCCGCTGACGTTTCTTCCGGTGACCGCCGCCGCTGCCGTCCTCTTCAGCCTGTGTATCGACGTTCACCCCGTGTACCGGTTCACGGCCCTCGGGGTGACGCTCCTGCCGGTGTGCCAGGCGCTCCTCATGAAGGAACGCCTGCTTGTCGGTTTCACCCGCAAGCTCCCCGACAACGATCCCCGCTGAACAGCCGACCTTCGACTGAAATCGGTCAGGCAGTTTCCCGCAACACCGGCCCCAGGTAGTGCGCCAACTCCGTGGTGCGCACCGCGACAGCGCCGTGCGCACGGGCGAGGGCGTCGGCGGCGGCTCCGTGCCAGACCACGCCGCGACAAGCCGCGCCGGCCGGATCGTCCGGCGTTTGCGCGAGCAGGCCGCCGGTGAGCCCGGCGAGGAGGTCGCCGCTGCCGCCGCGTGCCAGCACCGGGCCGCCGGCCAGGCTGTGGTAACGCCGTCCGCCGGTTTCGACCACCGTCACCGGCCCCTTGCGGACGAGGACGGCGCGGGTCGGCAAAATGGATTTTTCGATACGGGTGAATTCCCCCGCGTGGGGCGTGAGAATGCGCGGCGCCTGACCGGCGGAGACGATGCGGGGTTGCAGCGCGTCGGCGTCGATCACGAGGGGCACGGGGGAGAGTTTCACGATTTCGGCGGCGAGGGTGAGCGTTTCCGGTTCGCGACCGAGGCCGGGGCCGATGACGAGCGCGGAGGGGCGGGAGGCGCGCGCGAGGCGTTCGCGAATAAGGTGCAGGCCTTCGAGGGCGAGACCGCCGTCCGGCGATTCCGGCCAGGCGCCCCACATGGCTTCGGGCAACCGCGCGGCAAAGGCCGGCACCAGCGATTCCGGCGCGAGCACCGTGACGAGGCCCGCGCCGCTGCGCACCGCCGCGGAGGCGGCCATGAAGATGGCGCCGGGGAACGCCCGCGAGCCGCCGACCAGGAGCACGTGGCCGAAGGTGCGTTTGTCCGCGTGCGGCGCACGCCACCGGCGCAACGGATCGAGCACCGCGGCGGGCACGAGCACGCGGTCAGGGATGTCGTCGGTCGCCGTGGCACCGCTCCGGTCGAAGAAACCGAGATCGAGGTAGCGCACGCGTCCGGCATGGGCATTGCCCGGGAGGAGGGGCGTTTTCACGATGCCGGTCGCGTACGTGAAATCGGCGCGAAACGCGTCGGGCGCATCGAGTCCGCTCGGCAGATCGACGGCCACGCGCATGCGGACGGGCAGGGTCTTGTTAACAGCGGCGAACACGCGGGCGGCTGCGGAGGGGAGGGGCGGGCGAAATTGAAAACCGAAGACGCCGTCGAGGACGAGATCGTAGCCGGTCCCGGTTGCGACGGCGACGTCGGGCAGGCGGACCGTCCGCACGCGGTCGGGCGCGGTCTGCGCGAGAGAGTGCCAGGCGCGGGCGGCGAGAGGGCGCAGGGTGCTGCGTTCGCCGAACACGAACAGCACCACCGCGGAGCCGCCTTCCGGCGAAGTGGCGAGCAGGTGACGGGCGGCGAGGAGCGCATCGCCGGCATTGTGCCCCTTGCCTGCGAGCACGAGCAGGCGGGGCGCGGCGGGAAACGGACCGGTCTCCGCAAAATCGCGCCGCACGCTTTCCGCCACCGCGATGCCGGCGTGCTGCATGGCGGACCACTCGCGTCCCTCGTCACCGGCAAAAAACGAGGCTTCAAACGTTTTTGTGGCCTCGCAGGAAAGTATCGGGTGAGACGGGATCAAATTCATTTTTGAACAGAAGGAAACGAAGAGAACGAAGAAAAAAAACAAAGAAGACCATGAATCGGGAATTCACAGCTCCCGGATCGCGGCGGAGAGGACTTCGCAAGCGCGGTCGATGGCGGAGCCCTCGTGGGCGGTGCTGAGGAAACCGGCTTCGTACGCGCTGGGCGCGAGGTAAACGCCGCCGTCGAGGCAGGCGTGGAAAAAGCGCGCGAAGCGTTTCGCATCGCTCTTGAGGGCGGTGGCGTAGTCGCGCACCGGCGTATCGGTAAAAAAAATGCTGAACATGGACCCGCATTGCGGCACCTGCACGGGGATGCCTTTGGCGCAGGCGGCGGCGAGGACGGCGTCGCGGAGCCGGCGGCCGAGGGCGTCGAGGCCCGCGTAGGGATCGAGTTCGCGGAGCAGGCGGAGCGAGGCGATGCCGGCCGCCATGGCGAGCGGGTTGCCGCTGAGGGTGCCGGCCTGGTAAACGGGTCCGTCGGGCGCGAGGTGGTCTATTATGTCGGCGCGGCCGCCGATGGCGCCGACCGGAAGGCCTCCGCCGATGATTTTCCCCAGGGTGGTGAGGTCGGGCGTGATCGACTCGCGTTCCTGCACGCCGCCGGGGGCGATGCGGAAGCCGGTCATGACCTCGTCGAAAATGAGCACGGCGCCGTGGCGGGCCGTGAGGGTGCGGAGGAAGGCGAGGTAGCCGGGGTCGGGCATGATGAAGCCGACGTTGCCGCAAAAAGGTTCGATGATGACGCCGGCGATTTGTCGGGGGTTGGCGGCGAAGGCGGCTTCGGGCGCGGCGCGGTCGTTGTACGGGAGGACGACGGTTTCGCGGGCGAAGGAGGCGGGGACGCCGGCGCTGTCGGGGTGGCCGTGGGTGAGCGCGCCGGAGCCGGCCTTGATGAGGAGCGAGTCGGAATGGCCGTGGTAGCAGCCGGAGAACTTGATGATTTTGTCGCGCCGGGTGAAGCCGCGGGCGAGGCGGATGGCCGTCATGGTGGCTTCGGTGCCGCTGTTGCACATGCGGACTTTTTCGACGGAGGGGAAAAAGCGGGTGATGAGTTCGGCCATGCCGACCTCGTACGGGTTGGGGGTGCCGAAGGAGGTGCCGAGGTCGAGGGCGGCGGCGATGGCATCGCGGATGGCGGGGTGGTTGTGTCCGTGGATGGCGGGCCCCCAGGTGCAGACGAAATCGACGAGTTCGCGATCATCGGCGGTGACGAGCGTGGCCCCGCGCGCGGCCTTGACGAAAAACGGCGCGCCCCCGACCGCCCGGAAGGCGCGGACGGGCGAGTTGACGCCGCCGGGGATGAGCTTTTTCGCCCGGGTGAAGAGGTCGGTGGAGACGGGATCGGTCATGATTGGTAAACCGCTAAAATACGCTGAAGAACGCTAAAATGGTCGAGCCTTGTCACAGGATGGTAAAAGAGGGCCGGGCCGGTCTTTTTTTTTAGCGTTCTTCAGCGTATTTTAGCGGTTCCCCCTCTTTCAGTTCACGTACTTCTGGACGAGGGGGATGCGGCGACCGACGCCGAAAGCGAGCGGGGTGATCTTCAGGCCGGGGGCGGCCTGCTTGCGCTTGTATTCGTTGAGATCGACCTTGCGCACCACGTCGTTGACCACGGCGGCATCGAAACCGCGCTCAACCAGCCCGGCGCGCGACAGACCTTCCTCCACATAACCGTGCAGGATCGCATCAAGGATGTCGTACGGCGGAAGGCTGTCCTGGTCAACCTGGCCGGGGCGAAGCTCGGCACTGGGCGGTTTCTCGATCGTGTTGAGCGGGATGATCTCGCGGTCGCGGTTGAGCCACCGGCAAAGGGCATAGACCTGCGTCTTGAAAACATCGCTGATCACGGCGAGCCCGCCGCACATGTCGCCGTAAAGCGTGCAGTAACCGACCGCGATCTCGCTCTTGTTGCCCGTGGTGAGGAGGAGCGCGCCGAGCTTGTTGGAGAGCGCCATCATGAGGACGCCGCGGAGGCGCGCCTGGATGTTTTCCTCGGTCACATCGCGCCGCAACCCGGCGAACACCGGCGCGAGCGCCGCTTCGGTGGCGGTCACGGGCCCGGCGATGGAGAGCGACTCGAAACGGATGCCGAGATTGCGGGCGAGCGCCGCCGCGTCGTCCCGGGAATGTTGCGAGGAAATCGCGGAGGGGAGCGCGATGCCGGTGACGTTGTCCGCCCCGAACGCCTCGACGGCGAGCACCGCCACGAGCGCCGAATCGATGCCGCCGGACAGCGCAATGAGGGCGCGCCGGAAACCGCTCTTGCCTGCGTAATCGCGCAAGCCGAGCACCAGGGCGTCGTGGATGTCGGCCAGCTCTTCGCCGGAATGCAGGGGGG
>JAISAX010000460.1 GCA_031266495.1 Opitutaceae bacterium | reverse complement strand
ACTCGTCCTGCTCCCGTCCGCCATCCACGCCACGCCGGTTTCACGCTCATCGAACTGCTCACGGTGATTGTCATCATCGGCATTCTGGCCGGCATCATGATTCCCGTGGTCGGTCGTGTCCGGGAAAGTGCGCGCAACGCCCAATGCGCCTCCAATCTCCGGCAAATCGGAATCGCCATGATTTCTCACGCCGTGAGCGACCGTTCCGGTTGCTTCCCGGAAAGCCCCGAAGACCCCGTTGACAATCCCCTGCTCGACACCGCGAAGGACAACTGGATGAAAGCCATCGCGCCGCTTCTCTCCGTGCAAAACTACAACACGAGCGTTGTTGACACCGTTTTCCGCTGTCCCTCCGCCAACTGTGTCACCTACGCGCCCTACAGTTACGTGATGAACCGGAACCTGACGGCCAACGTCGCTTCGCCCGGCAAGGTACGCAAGCCGCTCTCCGCGTTGCTGGCGCCGGCACAAGCCCTCTTGATTCGCCACTCCATCCGTCGTGGCAACGCCGCGACGGTCGTCGAGGAATGGGTCGGAGGGGACTATTTCGATACGCGCAATGGCGAATACAACTACCTGTTCGCCGACGGTCACACAGGGCGGCTCAAGCCCAAGACCGGAGGATACTGGGAATACTACAATCCGGACATATAACGGAAGTTACGCGGTACCCCCTGTAGGGGCTTCGCAAGCGAAGCCCCTACCTTCGGAACGGTCCGGGGAGAGCACGCGTCTCGCGTGCTGTGTTCGGCGTCTCGCCGAACACGGTTCGGGTCGACTTGATTCGACTTAAGTCGAATCAAGTCGGATCGGACCGTCAGCCAAGACTTGGGCGAGACGCCCAAGCCGGCACGCGGGACGCGTGCGCTCCCCGGACCGGCTGCTCCGCGTATCATCACTGATATTACGCACGCCGGAGGGAGGGGCGTCGCTTGCGACGCCCGCGCCTTCGGCCCGCCGCCAACGCATCATTCCCCCGCGTAGTCATCAAGAAAGGCCCGCAGGTTTTTCTCCTCGCCGAAAAGCACAAAAATGTCCTCTGCCTGAAACGGCTCGTCCAGCGCCACCACGCCCATCGTGCGGCGCTT
Source organism: Opitutaceae bacterium (assembly GCA_031266495.1). The sequence continues at coordinate 3,390 of JAISAX010000460.1, read as the reverse complement.
TTCGGGAGCGTTGTCCGTTTTCAGCAGACCGGCCAGCAGGCCCGGCCCGATCAGCCGCTTGATCGTGACAATCCGCACGCCCGCCTTTTTGAACTCCGCGCCCGAATCGATGAGCGTCTTGCCGACCAGCGCGCCCGGCACGCGGGCCTCGATGATCGAATGGCCGTCGCCCATGTCGAACCCGCCGACCACGCCGCGCATGAGGAGCGAGTGCGCCAGACCACGCGCCGCCACCTCCTCCGGCACCACGAGGCGGTCCACCTTGAGCAGGCGCAGCAGCCGCTCGTGCATCGGCGACAGCACCCGGCAGGCCAGGCGCTTCGCGCCGAGTTCCTGCGCCTTCACCGCAAATGACATCGATTGCTCAAAACTGTCGCCAATCGCCACCACCACGGCGTCCATCTCGGCGACCGGAAAGCCGGCGAGCGCCGTCGGGTCGTCGAAATCCATCACCACCGCCGCGCCCACCTCGTCCTTGATGAGCGAGACGTTTTCCTCGCGCCGGTCGATCGCCAGCACGTCCGCGCCGAGCTGGGCGAGGTTGATCGCGAGATTTTTACCGAAGACACCGAGACCGATGACGCAGCATTTCATGGCAAGAGTTGGAAGGTTGAAGTTGATAATCCGGGAGGTACTGAAAATTCATTTCTGAACAGAAGGTAACGAAGGTAACAAAGGAAAACAAAGATTGAATATGTTTTATTATTCATTTCAAACAAATCAGTTATACCTGTATTAGCAGGAAATCCCTGTTGGGATTTCTCCGTTCATCTCCGTTCTCTTTGTTACCTTTTGTTCAATCTTCAAGAGTTCCGCTTGTAATTTGTATCAGGCAGTTGGTGGCAAACGGGGACGGATAACAATGCCGGAGACACATTTCCAACTGCCAAACTCCCAACTTCCAATTTCCACGGCGCCAGCCGGTCACGTAATGACAATCGTCGCCTCCGGATAACGATACCCCTTGTGATCGCGCCGCCGGATGAAGGACAGCAGGAACATCAGCACGCCGATGCGGCCGATGAACATCGCCGTGATCATGACGAGCTTGGCCGGGTCGCCCAGCATCGGCGTGACACCACGCGCAAGGCCCGCCGTGCTCACCGCCGCCACCGCCTCGAAAAGCAGGTCGAACGCCGGCAGCTCCGGATGCAGCACGCAGAGCGTGGTCGCCACCAGCGTCACGAAGGCGCCCGCCAGGAGCAGTACCGCCAGCGCCCGGTCGGCAATGTCGTCGGGAATACGCCGTCCGAACGCCTCGATTTCCGGACGCCCCAGGAGCACGCGCCGCAACGCCAGCACGGCCACGGCCAGCGTCGAGGTCTTGATGCCGCCCGCCGTGCTCGACGGACTGCCGCCGACAAACATCAAAAACATCGTCAGGATCACCGTGGCCGGCGCGATGTCGGCGGTGTTGATCACATTAAAACCCGCCGAACGCACCGCGACCGAATGGAAAATCGCCGCCATCCAGGGGTTCAGTTCGCCGGGATCGCCGTTGCCCGTGGCAAACTCGGTAATGTAAAACAACACCGCGCCGCCTGCGAGCAACACGGCGGTCGTCGCCAGCACCACGCGGCTGTTGGTCGTGAGGCGCGGAGGCGTGGCCAGCCGCAGACCGAGCCGGCGGCGTATCCGCGCAGTCACGACTTCCTGCAGGTTCCGGATCACCGGGAAACCGATGCCGCCGGTGACCACAAGCAGCATGATAACGACGAGCACCCCTTCCATGCCGGCGAGCGTCGGGTCGGCGAGATTGCCGGGCAAGGTGGATACGCCGGCATTGCAGAAGGCCGAGACGGCGTGAAACAGCGCAAAAAACAGGCGATCGTCCGCCACCTGGCTTGCCGCTGCCACGGCGAGGGCATCCGCTCCTCCGAGCAATATCCAGATCACCGCGGCACCGGCCAGTTCGACAGACAGCGTGAAGCCGACAATCATGCCGAGAACGGCGCCGATCTGGCCAAGGTTGTCCTCGCTGAGCAGGTTTTGCAGGGCGATGCGATTGCGCAGCGACACGCCGCCGGCAAGAAAGTGCGCAAAAAAGTAGGTGAGCGTCATGATGCCCAGCCCGCCTGTCTGCACCAGGACGAGGACGATCCACTGCCCGTAGCGGGTAAGCCGGGTAGTAATGTCCACGGTGCCAAAACCCGTGACGCATACCGAACTGGTGGCCGTGAACAGGGCATCGATCCAGCCGATGCCGCCGGTGGTGGCGCGCGGGGTTTTGAGCATCAGCGTGCCGATGACGATAAGGACGGCGAAGCCGAGGATCAGCGCCATGCCGGGTGTGAGGCGCCGGGTGGCGAGCAGGCGGTTGCCGCGCAGGGCACGCAGGGCAATGAGGGCAAGCAGGGTGAGTTGCGAGACGGCGAGGACGAACAGGCTGAGGGTGCCGGTGCCGGCATCGGGAAAAACATCCCTGAGCCAGCCTTGCAACTGCGGCCCGAGGAGCATTTCGAACACGATCAACACGCAAAGCGCCACCTCCAGCTTGCGCGTCCGCAGCCAGGCAAGGCGATTGCGTTGCAGCCACAGGCGGCAGGCTTCCTGGACGACAAACAATTTCAGGACAAACCCGGTGGCGATGCGCACGAGTCGCTGCGTTTCGGGTTCGAGCGGCCAGCCGGCGATCAGCGCGAACAACGCCAGCGATGCCACGCTGCACAGGACAAGCAGGGTATTGAGCAGGGACAGGACAACCGCGCGGGAGCGGGAATCGGTGTAACTGGTATTGGCGTTCCTGGCCGGGAGCATGGAATGATCCGCAAGGCTGGATGGCCGAGCCTGCGGCGTCCAGCCCGTGTTTCCGGGAGGGGGGGGAGGGGAGGGGGGAGACGAATTAAGAACTGAAGTTACGCATGTGGGAGCCGGAACGGCGGTCTCCAGACCACTGCGACGACGCGAAGCGTCGCCGGTTCGAGAGGCGCAGAGGCAAGGGGCGAGGCGCTTCGCGCCTCGTCGCAGCGGCAGGAATGCCGCCGCTCCGGCCAACCCACTGCCCGCTGTAACGTCAGTTAAGAATGACGAACGGATGTTACGCGGATCGACCGTAGCTTCGCTTGCGAAGCTCCTACGGGGAACCGGTGCGGGCCGTTACTCCGGCGCCGTGTAGTGGCGCGGGCCTCCCAGGCGCATGAACTGGGTGTGCACTGCCCATTCGCACACAAGCGCCAGTATCGATAAAAATATCCCCGCCGTGAAGGTGTATCGGTATATGTTCCCGGAACGGTCGATAAATATGCCTATCAATGGCGCTATGCACATTGTTAGCGGTGAACTCAAAAAAGATATCGCCGATGCATATTGCGCAAACTTCTCGTGCGGAAACAACCTCTGCCCGAGCGTCGCCATGGCCGTCCACATGCTGCCGGACAGGACTCCGTGCAG
>JAISAX010000458.1 GCA_031266495.1 Opitutaceae bacterium | reverse complement strand
CTGCACGGAGTCCTGTCCGGCAGCATGTGGACGGCCATGGCGACGCTCGGGCAGAGGTTGTTTCCGCACGAGAAGTTTGCGCAATATGCATCGGCGATATCTTTTTTGAGTTCACCGCTGACGATGTGCATAGCGCCATTGATAGGCATATTTATCGACCGTTCCGGGAACATATACCGATACACCTTCACGGCGGGGATATTTTTATCGATACTGGCGCTTGTGTGCGGCTGGGCAGTGCACACCCGGTTCATGCGTCTCGGCGGCCCACGCCATTACGCTGCGCCGGAGTGACGGCAACTTTCTGATTCCTCAATGTTTCCACTTGTATTTGATGATATACAGAGCCAGGAGCCAGGCAGAAATCCATTTTTGACCAGAAGGAAACAAGGAGAACAACGAATGACCAGGGGCACTTGCCAGAAACTTCCGAAAACAGATTTTTAACCACAGAGACCTGGAGCGGCGGCGCCGCAACCGGATTTTTCAGGGAAAGGATAGTGGGCACTTTGAAAAACTCCTTTTTCCAGACAAACGAACCAACCGCGAAGGCAACGCGAATGAACGCGAATGTTTCAAAACCTGCTCTTGTTCGGCGAAATTATATTCTTTCCGAATTTGCGTCTATTCGCGTCTATTCGCGGTTAAAATGACTTTTTCAAAGTGCCCTGAATCAACCTGTCTATAATAAATGAATCCCACGGCTTTTTATCAGTGTTCATCAGTGTCTATTAGTGGTTTAAAAAGACGTTAACCAGGCAGTATTGAGACTAAACCCGCACGGGGGCAGGCACGCCATAGCCGTAACCGATGTCGGGAAGGTGACGGGCAAAGGATTTTCTCGGAAGCGGGGGCACCTGCATCTGCCGGAACCGGCACAGGGCTTCGGCCCGGCGGGCCAGTTCCTCTGGCGTCGCGTCGGCCAGCGGACGGATCGTGGGACCGTCCATCCAGGGGTTCTCGACAAAGGTGTGTTGTATCCGTTCGGGCAGGCCAAATTCGCGTTGGCGGATCATGCCGTCGAGCTGGTTGATCGCACAGACGCCCAGCGTTTGCGCGTTCTCGTAAATGCCGCCGCATACGGCAGTGGGATGCGCGATGTCGGTGAGCACCACGTTGACGTCACCCGGCACCGAGTGGCCCTGGCGCAGGATGACGTGGATGATGCGCCACTCGTTGGTGAGAATGCTGTCGGGGCGGTGTTCCAGATACCACTCGCGGAAGGTTTCGATACAGTTTTTCCAGCGCTCCCGCCGGATCAGCGCAGGAGTCCATGCAATCTCCGGGCGCACCTCGCGCATGTAGGCGAACGCGGAATGGATGAGGTGATCGGTGTGCACATCGGTGTCGTCAAACAAAGCCAGACCGATCCTGCGCCCGGACCGGCGGCGCAATTCGTCGAGCGCCCGCACCGCTCCGCGGAAATAATGCGGCACAATCGTCGGGAAATCCGGTTGTTCCCCGGTCGGGTAGCCCACCGACACCGCCGCAATCCGTGAGAAATCGAACCCTGTGCATACCGGCGAGCGGCGCACGGAGCACAGCACCGCCCCTTCGATGCCGCGCGCGGCGATGATGCGTTGCACCGCGGGCACCGCCGCTTCGTCGGGCAAGGCCATTTCGACCAGGCGGTAGCCGAGCGCTTCCGCGCGTTGCCGGGCGCCGGCAAACATCGACAGCAGGCGGTGGCGCGGCACGGGGGCCTTGCGCAGTCCGCCTTTGTACGGGTGCAGCCAGGCAAGCCCGGCGCGCACCGGGGCGCGTTTCTTGCGCGTGCGGTACGCGACCAGCGCGCGCAGCATCGGGTCTGGACGGTAGCCGAGTGCGTGCGCGGTCGTTTCGACGCGCCGGCGCGTTTCCGTCGTGAACCGGGTGTCTCCGCGCAGGCAGCGCGAGGCCGTGCTTACGCTCACGTTCGCGTATTCGGCCACTTGCTGGAGATTGACCTGACCGGTGGGGGGCACGGTGTTCGTATCCGGGCGAACCGGCACGGCAGTCAAGCGTGTTTGCGTCCGGACAAGTCCGCACGGACGCACAGGCGCATTTCAGAAAGAGGACAGGTTCCGGTGTGGCAACGTTCATGGGCAAGATGCCCATGCCACTCCCGGAGCGGGCGAGACGCCCGCACCGCACCACGACGCTTCGCGTAACGTCAGTGAATACTTTGGGTGCGGCTCCGCCGCTCCAGGCTCGGGAGGGTTTTGTCAGGCTGACAAAACCGTGGATGTCTGTCAGCGGGCGTTCCGGCGGAGACAACGACTCGCGGCCGCGGAGATCAGCGCGGCTCCGGCGGGGCGAGCAGGGCGATGGAACCTGGCTCGGGAATTGCGGAGGTCACGATCAGAGGTTGACCTTCCCGGGGGTGGTGAAATCCAGCGCATATCCTGGTCGCGCACACAGAGCCAGAGGACGCGGCACTTCGTGCGCAAATCCATTGACCTCCCCTCATGAAAACATCCGGGGCAGAAACAACAAAGCTTGGCCTGTTTTGGAGAAACGCTTTGATTTTCCGGAAATGACAACCCCGAATGAATTCGCACCCGACGCCAGGCTGGTGTCAGTCCCCGCGTCCGCATCCAGGCCCGGGATCGCGCCGGAGCCTGCGCCGGGAACGGCAGACAACGGGAAAGACAACGGAAAGCGGGACCACGACCGGCTTTTTCGTCATGCGTTTTCATTACCCGTAGTGGCGCGGCAATTTTTGAGGGAATGGCTGCCGTCGGAAATGGTGGCGCAGATCAAATGGAAATCGCTCAAGGTCAGCCCGATTTCCGGCATAAACGAATCGCTTGCCGAACGGCGCGAGGATATTGTGTATCGGGTAAAAGTCGCCGGAGGAGAGGTGCATTTTTATATTTTGATCGAGCACCAGACGAAGATCGACAGGTTCATGGCGCAACGCGTCGTTGAAGAGACGGTATTGGTCTGGCAGCAGGACAGGCGGGACCGGGCGGAACCCCGGGAAAAACTCCCGCTTGTCGTGCCGATGGTATTACATCCCGGTCCCGGCAAATGGGGAAAAGTCTGGCGATTGGCCGATTTGATCAACGTGCCTCCGGGCATGGAAAAGTGGGCGCGCACATTCATGCCCGACTGCGGATTTATCGTGGTAGAACTCGCCGGGCTTCCCTTTGAAAAGCTGGCCGACGGCCATCTTGCGCGCGCCATCCTCGGAGCACTTCAGGGCGAACGACTGGGGATAATGGACATTCGCAAAATCTCGCGTCTGCTGAATGAATTTTTTGCCGATCCCGATCAGGCTGCGATCAAAGCCATCGCCAGACAGTTCTGGACGTACCTGCTGCGTTCTTCCGAGTTGAAAAATCAGGAGATCGAGCAGATTGTCACCTCCACCGTCCCAACCGAACAAAAGAAGACATTTATGAGCACAGCAGAACGACTTGAATACGAAGGAATACAGAAAGGCCTTGAGCAAGGGCTTGAACGAGGGCTTGAACGAGGGCTTGAACGAGGTCGTGAAGAAGGCGAGTTGATTGGACGCATTCAGGTGATGCAGGAAATTCTGGGCAAAAAGGTGACGCCGCGTAACCACCTCATTGGCAAATCTCTCGCCGAACTCAACGCCCGTCTCGAACGCCTTCGCTCCGAACACCGTTCCCGTTAGCCCGGATATTTCATAACTGATGTTACGCGATGCCTTACGTAGGGGCTTCGCTTGCGAAGCCCGCAAAAACCTGATCACAACGGGAGATACGCCAATACTGACCGCTTGGCATGGGCGTCGCAAGCGACGCCCCTACGGTCGATCCGCGTAATATCAGTTTCACAAGATGGCCGCAAAAAGGCACAAAAGGCGCAAAAATAACGAGCTGTATTTTTTGGCGCCTTTTGTGCCTTTTTGCGGCCATTCAATAGTTTTCGAGGGAAAATCATTTTCCATGAAATATCCGGGGTAGCGACCGGTCGAATGTCTGAAAAGCCGAAGGTCAAAAGGCTGAAGTTTCATCCGGAGGATATTATCGGCTGGTGAAATCGAGCGTGGCCGGGGGCGCGGCGGGAGGGGCGGACGGGGGGGCGGCGGGGAACCCGAATACGCCGCTGCCCCAGGCGGAATACATGTACGGCGAGGCGTGGCCGGGATAGTCGAGGTTGACGGGAGAACCGTCCAGATGGCGCGTCCCGTGTGTATCCAGAAACAGGATTCCGGCTTGCGCGGAATGGTATTCCAGGGTCATGGCTTCGCGGTCAAAGGTGATTCGGGTGGCGTGGAGTTTTTGGCGGAAGGCAGCAAAATCGGGGCTGGTTGCGGTGTCGCCGGTCTCGCAGACGATGGCGTGGCGGAGGCCGTCGCTGACGATCTCGCGGTGCGCCCACTCGCCGGTGGTCGTCCAGCGCCAGGCGGAGGAGAAGCGGAGACCGGCAAAGGCGTCGCCGGCACGGACAAATATCCAGCCGTTGTTGACCGGGTCGTCGTCGATCACCACCTCGTCGAACGCGGCGCGCGGCAGGTGGGCGTGGATGAAATGATTCGGTTGCGCGGGGGCGATGTCGTAGAGCGCGACGAGGGCGTTTTTGTTCTGGAAAAAATGTCCGCAGCCGCAAAGGCGGTCGCCGGTCCAGTAATTGTGCGTGGGGTCGTCGCCGGGGTGATGGGTAAAAATGCGGGCGTCGGTGCGACGGGTGGCGGGAGCGGTGAAGGTAAGATCCCAGTTGTGCTGCTGGTGCTGCGCGTAGCCGGCGGTGTCGCGCTGGTCGGCGGGGACCGGGAGTTCGTAGTGGTTGTGGCACGGACAAGTGGCGTTCGACGGGTATGTATCCTGATATTGGATGCAGCCGAGAATGCAGCGAGGGGAGCGAAATGTGTATTTGCGGATGCTGCCGTGGAGGGGTTCGACAGGCAACGCGTCGGCGGTGTTGTGGAGGTGTTTGCGTTCGCGGATTTCGCAGGCCTCGTCCTGGCGACAGGCGATTTCCACGACAGCGGGTATGGGGCGCCAGTCATCGCCGCCGCCGCCGGATGCGAAGGGGATGAGAAGGTAGAGTGGGAGGCAGGGCGGGAGGCAGGGCGAGAGGGGAGGGGGGGGGGCGAAATAAAGGTAGTGCAGGGAGCGGACGGATTCCTCGGCGTGGTCGAGCGCGTGATTCGGGTAAATGCGGGCATGGGCGCCGCAATACATGCCGTCGCGGGAGTGCGCGGCCATGCCGGCGAGGAGGACGTCGAGCGTCATGCCGGCGAGGCGGCGGAGCATGGTGTCGCGAGTGTGGCGGCGGAGGCCGAGCAGGATTTCCCAAACGATGACGAGGTAGCCGACCGAGTCGAACTCGCCCCAGCCGAAACGCGCGCGCTGGCGCAGGAATTCGCGCAACCACGCGGCGTCCCCGGTGGCGAGTTGCGCGCCGGTTTTTCCGTAGGCGGCGAACGTGGCATCCGGCCATGCCTGGCCCATGAGGTGGCGGGCGGCGTGGAGCATGAGGACATGGTTTTCCGACTGATAAAGGCTGGCGAAATCGTGCGTGAGGAAGAAGCGGCGGATGGCCTCGCGTGTGGCGGGTTCGAGCGGATCGGGGGCGCCGGTGGCGGGAGCGGCGGGAGGGGCGGGGAAGAGGTGCCAGGCCTGGCAGAGCTTGAACGCGGCGAAGTCCACCTCGCCACGAGGATTGCGCCCTTCGGTGGCGGCGACGTCGGCGTCGAACCAGGCGGCGGTGCGGCGCAGGGTGGCGTTGGCGGCGGCGGTGTCGCGGCCCTGGAGCAGGTTGACGATGGCGTTGGCTCCGAAGAGGACGGCCTCGCGTTTGCCGTGTTCGTCAACGGGGACTTCTCCGGCGGCCTGGGCAATGGCGAGGGCGCGCAATGTCGCGAGGCGCGCAGGGTATCCTGTGTCCGGTGGGGCAGGGGGGGGAGGGGGGGGGAGCGGCGGTGGTTGATTCATGGGTGGTTTATTCGCGGTTGTTCGCGTTCATTCGCGGTATTCGCCGATGCCGGGCCGGTCCGGGGAGCGCACGCGTCTCGCGTGCCGGCCTGGGCGTCTCGCCCAGGCCTTTGGCGGCGTCTCGACCGGTTTCGACTGGCTTCGATTGGTTTCGACTTAACTCGACTTGATTCGGCTTGATTCGGCTTAAGTCGAATCAAGCCGAACCGTGTCCGGCGAGACGCCGGACACGGCACGCGAGACGCGTGCGATCCCCGGACCGGCTGTATGCGTAATTTCAGCGT
>JAISAX010000457.1 GCA_031266495.1 Opitutaceae bacterium | reverse complement strand
CCGGCCGCGTGCCGGCGGGCGAGGGGGCTGGGGGGGGGGGGGGCCCGCCGTCCGTGGATGCGGGCGGCATGGCACGCTCCGCTGGCGCCAGTGTGTCAATTCCCTCGAAATTCACACTGGCCCCGGAGCTGTGCTCATGCCGCCCGCAAAGTGGGTGGAGCGGGACGATTTTTCCCCGGACCGGTTGGCCTTGATTCCGGTCCGGGGGTTTTTGTTTTTCACGTGGGGCAAGGGACCGCAAACAAGCGTTGCAGTCTCTTGCGCCAAAGAGGAGAGGGCGGGGGGAGGTGTGGTGTCCGGTTCCGGATGTCCCGGACCGGCAGCCTCCACACCTCCCGTGGACCAATCATCTGATCTTCCGCCAAATCCGGTTTACCTGCGGCGGAGGCGGTGGATGGACACGCAGACGATGGTCGCCAGGCCGGCGATCGCCGCCCAGGCGGAGAATTCGGGCACAAGGCCGGCCGTCAGGTAGGAGTAGGTGGACGGGAATTTCTGGCCTACGTTCTCGGGCCAGCCTTCCCTGGTGAATTCAAAGTCGAACACGGACTCGATGTAGCGGCTGCCGGTGATCAGGCTGTTGAAGCTGTCGATGAGTTGCTGGTTGTCGGTGACGGTCTTCCGGGAGACTTCGCTGCCGTAGTTCCAGGCGCGGATCATGAACGTCATGGTGTCCCCGAGTTCGTAGTCCTCGGGTATCCAGTAGGCGCCGACAGACGCGGGGGTGCCGATGCCGTTGCCGGGGGTCGACTCGACGAGGCCGGCAAGGGTAGGGTCGTTGTTCTGCGTGTCGGAAAACTCCGCGCCTCCCGCAAATATCCAGTTGTCGGTGGTGTTCTTTTTCAGATACCAGACGCCGACGACGTAGTTATCGGCTCCGGACATGGGCTTGCCGCCCTCAAGCAGAAACAGATTGCCGCTGCCTTGATAAAAATCGTCGTTGGTAAAATTGAACATGACTGGGGCGCCCGACGCGGCGGGAGCAAGGATGGCCATGCCAAGGGCTATGGCGGCGACGGTTCCGATGATGTGTGTTTTCATGGTGTTGTGTTTGTTGTTGGCGGGTTTGTTGTTGGCGCTCATGAGGCCGGAGCGGAGGCGGGTTGCGCAGATGCGCTTTATATCTTGTATATGGTTCACGATAAAAAAATGCACACGGAGTCCCTTTCCCTGTATATAGCCGGGAATACGATGACATATAATGATGCCCTGCCATCCGCCGTCCTCGACGGGCCGGGGGGGGATTGGCCGCCCGGCGGCAAAAACGGCGAAAAAACAAGGCTACAACAGATGTCTTCGGGAAAAGGCTTTCATGGCGTTTGGACGAGGAGAGAATAATGTATTCACCGCGAAAGGAGAATGATTTTATTTTTTATAAACTGTTAAAATCTTCTTAACATCGGACGCCGGAAATGCCGGCGCCGCGCTTCTGTCGAATCGGCAGAGGCGCACGTGGCGCGGGTGCCGCCACCTCCCGTCCCCGCATGAATCCCGTTGCCCGGAGGAAAAAGCTTCCTTGCCCTGTCCCCGTTTTCCTGCACCCTGCCTGAATATGCCGAACAGGCACTGTCAGAACCCGTGGGGAACAGGGAACCGCATCCTCCCGCAATCCGGGGCGTAAATCGCCGGAAAACATAAGAACCGTCCTCCTCGCGAGGACAGGAAACAAGACACAGACTGATTTATGGAAATAAAATACCTGTCATGTTTTATTGCCGTGGCCGAGGAACTGAATTTTCGCCGGGCGGCGGAGCGTCTGCACCTTTCAGCCCCCGCCCTGAGCGTACAGATCAAGGCGCTGGAAGAGACGCTCGGGGTGAAGCTCTTCGAGCGGGACACCCGGCGCACGCGCCTCACCACGCCAGGCGAGGTGTTTCTGCGCGAGGCGCGCACACTCCTCCGCCACGCCAAGGAAGCCATGAACATCACCCGGGCCTCCGCCGAAGGGAAAACAGGCACATTGCGAATCGGTTGCCCAGGCAAACTCGGTTACAATTTTCTCAGGAGTGTCCTGGATGCCTGCCGGCAGCGTTTCCCGGGAATGGACGTGAAAATGGTGCCGCTCGACATCTGCCTGGGGGCGCATGACCGCGCCCTGGAAACCGGGGAGATCCAGATCGGATTCGCGTACGGCCGGGTCAACATGCGCCACCCGCCCGGCATCGGCCATTTTCTCGTGGTTGACACGCCCATCCAGGTGATCATGAGCGAGCGCCACCCGTTCGCCGCCCGGCAGGCCCTGTCCCTGGCCACTGTGGCCGGGCACCCCCTGGTCACGCTGGCCAAGTACCCGGAACACGAAGCGAGCATGCGGATGATATTCCAGAAAAGAAACCTCGCGCCCGGCGAGATCATCCCCGCCGAAAGCTTCGAATCCTACATCGTCATACTGGCAACCGCCACGGGGATCTCCCTCCTGCCGGAAATACACGGCATTTCGGGTAACGACGGGATTGTCTCCAGCCCTCTGACAGACCGGGGCTCCGATCTCAGGCTGCAACTCCACGCCATCTGGAAAACCGCCGCCGTCACCCCCCTGGTCGCCAACTTCATCGAAGTGCTCCGCTCCCTCGACCTCCCGTGCACGCCGAAGACAACCGCCTGAACCGAAGCGCATACGCCCCCCCGTCGGCGCGCACGCGAGGCGACGCGCTGTGTTAGGCAAATCCTGACACAGCATTAAAAACACGGTCATTCTCCGTATCCGCAGTCGGGTGATATGCTGCCGGAGTCCGCAGCGCGATTCCAGACCGACCGTCTGCAACACCGTTCCGGATACAACTGCCATGACACGCCCGATTCCCGATACCGAAGGTTCCGTCGCCCGCTCGCCGGCTGCCGTGCCACCCGCATCTCCGGGTTCCGGCCCGGATCGGGAAACAGTCGCCGGGCACATGCACACCAAGGTCTTCTCCGGCAAACACAGCCGGAAGACGAAACCCGACCACAGCAAACCGGCAAAAACCAGGGTCGCCGGCCCGGCACAAGGTCTTCGCCACCGGACGGGGAAACCCGATCCCCGGTCCGCGGGGGCCCGGTTGGGCCGGCGACCCGCACCCGCCAACGCCGGTCCCCGCGACGGCGGGATTTTTGCGGAAGACCGGCGGCGGATGGCAGGATTGCCGGCGGGATTTCTCCGCCTTTCCGTAACCGGCCTGCCATTACAGGCGGAGATGCCTCCGGGATCGGGTGTTTGCCCGACTTCTGTCGCGGGGAAAAAACTGCCAGGATCACTGCCTCCCCGTCCACCGTGCGCGCTAGCCTGGCGCCGCCGTTGCGCACGGAGCTGATCATGAACCCGGCCAATTCTCCCATTACCCGTCGAACCGATCCACGCGGCGCATCCTGCCGCCCCGACGAGTCACCCGGCTGCCCACCGCTCCCGCCGGCCCCCGCTGCGTGTGCCGTCTCCACTCCGCTGCTGAGGGTGGCGGTGGCGGACGATCATCCGGGTTTCCGGGACGGGATCCCCTCGATGCTGGCCACGGAGCCCGGCATGGTGTGCGCAGGCGTGGCGCAAAACGGGGACGATACCCTGGAGCTGGTGCGACGCGAGCGGCCCGATGTGCTGGTCGCCGACTTGCGACTGCCCGGGCTGCCCGTGCTGGCGTTGCTGCGAATCCTGGGCAAGACCATGCCCGGGTTGCGTGTCGTGATCATTACACTACACGCGACGCCGTTCGTCATGGCCAAGGTGTTCACGGCGGGCGCCCATGCTTTCATGGCCAGGGAAGAGTCGTTCCGGGTGCTCGTGTCCTTCATCCGGCGCGTGGCGCGGGGCGAATCGGGCGTGCACAGCGAGCCGCCGGGGGGCGCCGCCTCCACCTCGCGAATCACTTCCCGCGAACGCGAGGTGCTTTGCTGCCTGGCCAGGGGATTGTCGGCGGAGGAAACCGGCAACCACCTGGGAATAGACCGCAGGACCATGGAGATGTACCGGGCCCGGCTGAGGGGGAAACTGGGCGCGGACGCAGTTGCGGCGCTCCGGCTGGGCTCGCCCCCGCCCGGCTGACGGTGAAAAGCGCAGCGCCGCCATCCGGCAATCTGCGTAAAATACGTAGTGCAAAATACGTAGGACGTTTACCCGACTAGGCGACATACCTCATGGCGGTATATCATGCGCGCCTATGCGAAATACATCGCCACGACAAACCAACCCGCGCGGCCGCTGGACAGGCGCGCAACTCGCCTGCCTCGTACTCTCTCTGCCCGAGCCAGGGCTGGCGACACTACGCGCCGAGACGGAAGTAGCCCCCGGCAGCAACCTCACACCCACGCTCAACAACGCGACGGCGACCGACCACACCTTCAAACTACTCGGAGACGTGTACATGGGATCAGCCTTCAGCATGAACGGCACCGACCGCAAAACCATCCACATCGACGGCGCCTACGGCGACGGCCAACGAGCCGTGATCGAAAGACGCGACGACAACTACCGCTTCAACGTCACCACCGACGGCAACACCCTCGCCATCCGCAACGCCATCATCACCGGCACCGACACCTCGGGCGGCGACGGCGCCATCTACATCGCCGCCGACAACGCCACCCTCGACCTGCACAACACCCTCTTCACCGGCAACACCGCCACCACCCACCGCGGCGCCGCCATCTCCAACTACCGCCGCGCCGACGCCACCATACACGGCGACATCACCTTCCGTGCCAACACCAGCAGCGGCGACGCCTCCGGCGCCGTCGGCGTGTACGGCAACACCTCCGGCAACCACTCCGACCTCACCTTCACCGGCGCGACCACCTTTGAACAAAACATGACCACCCGCCGCGGAGGCGCCCTCGCCGTGTACGAACAAGCCACCGCCACCTTTGAAGGAAAAGCCATCTTTCGAGGCAACTACGCCACCACCTACTACGGCGGCGCCATCGACCTCTGGGGAGGCAACGCCCGAGCCACCTTCAAGAACGACGTGGAATTCACCGGCAACTACGTCAAGAACACCAACACCCACACCTACGGAGTACGAGGCGGAGCCATCAACATCGGCTACGCCACCGGCACCGCCACCCCCCAACTCGAACTCCTCGGCGACACCACCACCTTCACGGACAACTACGTCTGGGGCAACTCCACCACCAAAGCCTACGGAGGCGCCCTCGCCATCATGTCCGGCCGGCGCAACCCCGACACCGGCACCCCCCCCGCCAGCCGCGAATACGCCATCCACATCAAACAAGGCCAATTCGACAACAACCTCGCCTACAGCGACACCGGCAACGCCTACGGCGGCGCCATCTACGCCAAAACCCGCAACAACACCCTCACCCTCGGCACCGGCACCCGCTTCACCAACAACCACGCCAAAACCCACGGAGGCGCCATCTACTTCGACCAGGGCACCCTGAACCTCAACGGCAACACCCACTTCGAAGGCAACACCCACGCCGCCAGCTTCGCCACCACCGACGGCAAACTCACCCCCATCCCCGGCACCGGCACCCCCAACGCCATCTACTTCGGAGTGAGCAGCAACACCGCCACCCTCAACCTCAACACCACCGCCGCCGCCGACCACGCCGAATTTCACGACCCCATCACCGCCGCCACCGGCAAAACCGTGACCATCAACAAAACCGGCGCCGGCGAAGTCACCTTTTACAAACACACCTCCGACCTCCTCGCGCAAACCACCGTGCACGACGGCACCTTTCGCCTCGCCGACGGAGCCACCTTCGGCCTCAAAGGCACCCCCACCACCAGCCACTTCACCCTCGAAGCCGGCGCCACCCTCCGCGGCGGCGCCGACAGCACCCTCCGCACCACCCTCCTCAAAATCAACAACGGCAACCTGCACGCCGACACCGGCACCCTGCACCTCGACGCCACCACCGCCCAACTCACCTTTGACGCCACCAGCACCCTCACCTTCACCATCGAAGACACGAACACCTTTGGCCAGATCGCCTTCACCCACCCCCCCGCCCACCTGAGCCTGAACGGAGCCACCCTCGAAATCGACGCCCCCGGCTACGTCCCCTCCCTGGACATCTCGGACATCTTCACCCTCATCACCGGACTCACGCACCTGACCACAGGCCAATTCGCGCAAGCCGACCACATCACCATCAACGGAGCCGACTTTGCGATCGACTACAACCCCGGCGACATCAGCCTCCGGCAACTCACGGCAGCCAACGTCCCCGAACCGGTAACCTGCATCACGCTACTCGGGCTAATACTAGCGGTCATCACCCTGTTGCGCCGCCGACAGTAACCAGCCCCGGGGGCCAAGGGTGTAACCATCAGTTACTCCCTGCCGCTACGCCAAATGCCTTCTTCGATTGCGGCTGTGCCCTTCGCGTCCTTCGCGTCCTTTGTGTAAAAAAAAAAGGGCGGCAGGCCCGAAGACCCGCCGCCCCCCGCATTGTCTGTCTATGAATATAAACTACAAAACCCCCCGGAGGCGGACCGCTGGCATCCGCGCCCGGGAAAGCGCTCAGCGGCGTGCGCCGCGACTGCGGCGCATCGCCACCCAGGCCAGCAACGCCAGTCCGGCCAGCGTCGCATAGCCGGCGGGCTCGGGCACGGCTGACAGGGTCACGGACAGGGTGTACGTGCCCGTGGCCTCATCGAGGTTGAAACCCAATTCCGCTTTCGCATTCGCCACGCTGTCTCCGCTCAACGTGATCATATTCAGCAGGCTCAAATCAAGAGTTACTGTCGCAACCTCCCCTTCTCCCTCCTGCCAGGTGGCTATGTCAACGAGCGTGGAGATGCCGCTGATGAGCGACCAGGTGCCCTCGCCGAATCCGTTCAGTTCAATGTTGTACCATGGGCCGACTTCGGCAGGCAGGCCGGTGTCATAAAGCCCTAGATCAGTGTAGGTGCCCATTACAAGCATCGGTGCCGAGATCCAGGCATTGGTATCATCCTGCCCGTTGCCGTCGAAAACCAGGTTCTGCCATCCCACCAATCCTGACGTCGCCTCCCCGGCTATGGATATGCGGGAACCCGCCGCCATCTCCACCGTGCCAAATAACATGACGCCCCCGGTGAAATTCATCGTCGCCCCGGAGCCGAGCGTCACTCGCGCGAGCGACCATTCATCGTCGTCGTATGTCTCACTCATGATCATGAGATTGCTTCCGGAAAAGCTGCTTCCGGCCCCCATGACAAAATGGCCGGTAACGGCGAAGGTGTTGTAGTCGCCCGGATTCGCGGACTGATCGGCCTCAAGCGTAACCGTGTGCCCGCGGCAAATAACGCGGAAAGATGCGGTGGGGTTGGGGTGATTGTAGTCCTCCCATAGAGAGGAGTCGGTAAAGGAGCCGCTCTTGATGGATTGGGTCGAAGGCCCGGCGAAGCCGGTGCTGGTCCCGAAGAGGGCCGCGAGTGTAAAAACGGGCAGCGCCCGCCACAGCGAACCGCCGCGGCAGATGTGTTGTAGATGGGTTTTTATTATACCGGTGTGGTTTTGCATGATGAAGGAAAGGGACAGGGATTTCAGATTACAAATTATAGATCGCAGATTTCAGATTACAGATTACAGATTGCGGAAGGCGGATTGCGGCCGGGAGGTTCCGGAAATACATTTTTTAACCACTAATACACACTAATGGACACTAATGATGGACCGGAAAAATACCTGCCACTATCATCCGGTTATATCCTGACCGGATTTCTTCATTAGTGTCCATTAGTGTGTATTCTGGTCCTGCGTAAGGCCCCAGGCCGCGCGGTGCGCCATCAGGTATGGCAGCAGCGTCTCCTGGAAATCATTAAAACCGTCTTCGGTGGTTGGCATGTAGTCGTGGCTCATTGGAGGGTGTCGTTATGAATGACGGACGGCACGTTACGGTTGAGGGCCGGCGGATGGCGAACCGTTGCGTCTCCGGCGCTCCCGGAGCGCCACGCAACACGCGGCTGAAAACCGGGCTCGCACGGCCCGGGTCGCCCCGGAAACCGGAGGGGGATTCATGTGTGCAATCCGCTTGTTATCCGTGTGATCCATGGTTTTTGGGAGAGGCGTTCCGGGTCCGGGGAGGGGGCATCGGGGCGGTGGCCGGAGCCTCGCCGGTTGCGGGTCCGCGGAGCCCGAAAGTATAAAGGGTGCAGTACGCGGATGACTGGACCAGTCGCCCCGGCGGGCCTCTCCGCCGGCTTCCGGCCTTCCCCGGAAGGTTTTTGGCCGTGGCCGAAAGGTTTGGCGGGACTCTGGAGGGGGGGGCGGTCCGGGCCGGAATGCTTTCGGCCATGGCCGGAAACTTTTGGGCCATACCGCAAAACGTTCCGGCCATACCGCAAAAGCTTTCGACCACGGCCAAAAAGATTCCGGCCTTGCCGTCAGGGTCTGCGGTCCTGGCCAGAAGGTTTCCGGTTATACCCTGAAGTAACGCGATTCCTCTCGTAGGGGCGCACCGGGCCGTGCGCCCGCAGCATGATTTGCCGGGGCACGCACAGCGGGCGCACGTAAAGTGCGCCCCTGCAAAAACGCCCCTCCGCGTAACATCAGATGTTCAGTGTTCAGCCTTCGGCCTTCAGCGTTTTCTGTCTCTCCTGCCAGGACGCCCGCGGCGTCTTCCCCGCACTCCGGTACCCCTCCTGCGGCGCCTCTTCGTTGTAGTGAAACAGCCACTTCACCAGCTCCTCCCGCAGGCCCGTCAGCGCCGGCTCCGTCAGGCGCTGGCTTTCCCTTCCCCGCCGCCGCCACCGGCCCTGCCGCAATGGCTGCAATTGGGAGGTGGGAAGGAGAGGAAAGATCAATAAGGCCGAGGGAGAAGGAGGAGAAGCAGACACGATAAATGCCAGAGGAAGCCATGGGGCGGAGGGCGAGGGGGAGGCCGATGAAGGCCTGTCCGACGTAGAAGGAGCGGTTGAGGAAGGTGATTTCACCTTTGGTTTTGACGGTGCGGACCAGTTCGCCGAGGTCATACTCAGGAAAGGGGAGACGAGCGGGCACCGCAATGCAGCCTTCGCGCCGGAGGATTCGCGCAAAGGTGCTGACCGCCGGCAAGCTCTGGCGCCCGAGATCGAGCAGTCGCCGGTGCAGCTTGTGCGGCCCCCATGTCGGATGCAGCTTGCGCAAACTCACCACCGCCTTCTCCATCTTCTTGCTCGTCTGGTTTCTCTTCCTCTCCCGGGCCCGGGGCTGATCCCCCAAGGCTCCCTCCCCTCCGGCTCGATACCTCGCGCACCATTTGTAGCCGGTCTTCCGGCTTATCCCTAACCTCCGGCATCACTCCACCATGCTCACTGCCTCCTCTGCGGCCAGTGTCACAAACTCATGCCTTCTTCCCTCTACATCCTTGATTTCCCAAGTCATGGGAAGGGGGCTATAGCCCCCTTCCCATGACTTGAAAAGTGTTACCTCTGACCCGGTACATCTGTTACCCATATCCCGGTACAAAACAGGGGGCTGCCTCCCTTGTTTGATCATCGGGAGGTGGACCGCGAATTGCGTCATCTTGGCGGTTCGCGCACCGCGCTCGACATGCGTATGCTGCGCGACTCGCTTGATTGGCTCATTACGCATCCTGAGATTGATTCTACCCGTATCGGCATGACAGGTCTCTCTTACGGTGGTTTCTACTCCGGGAGGTCCAGAGAGAACTTGACCCATAAGAGAGTCGAGGAAGACAGGAGGGAGAAGGAGGATGCGTGGATGAAGGAGAGGAGCGCGCATGGCGAGGAGATCAGCCGGAGCGAGATTG
>JAISAX010000422.1 GCA_031266495.1 Opitutaceae bacterium | reverse complement strand
CGCCCCCGGGCCGCAGGGCGGCGATTCCCCCACACCGGGCGGGAGACCGGGGGGGGCGGGGGCGGGCGTTTGCCGCGGTGCCTTGCAGGGTGGCGGCGGCAAGGGCGGCAAGGGCGGCGAGCATCGTGAGTGCGGCGGGCAGGCGTATTGGGAAAATCGTGACGAATGGTGTCATGGCGGGAATGGCGGGAATGGCGAGAGGCGGGTTGCCGCGGGTGCGGTTGCGGAGGGGGGGGGGGAGGGAGCGGATTGCGAGAGCATTTCCGCCAGCAGGCGGGGCGTCAGTTTTTGACGTTAACGAGCGGCGCGTAATCGTCGCCGGTGATGGCCGCGACGTGTCCGTCGGCGAAGAGGAAATTGCGGACGTTGCCGTGAACGGGGTCGTCGGGCGCGTCGCCGGTCGCGCCGAGGCGTTTCCAGATAGCGTTGTCCAGATCGAAGAGGAGCGCGGTGCGCGAGGTGGCGGCGAAATCGGCGAGGCGGTACGGCAGTTGTTTCTGGTCGCTGTAGCCGAAGGGGCGCACTTTCGTGCCGGAGCCGGTGCCGGCGAGCGAGGCGCCGTTGTTGCAGAGGTAGGAATTTTGCGTGTCCACGACCGGTTTTGCGCGGTGGCGCGCGGGGCAAACAAGCGTTTCGACGCGCACTTTTTGGCCGGTCTCCGCCGGCAAATTTCCGACGAGCCAGGGCGCGAGCCAGGTGACGAGCGCGTAGGTGTTCGCGCCGGCCTCGAATTGCGGGGAAACGCCGCCGAGCAATCCGGTGTTCCGCCCGCCGGGGAGGTAGTCATTGTTGTCGAGCGCGAAACCGAGGATGGCGATGCCGTCCTGCCGGAGGTTGGAGGCGCACTGCGCGCGCAACGCCGTCTGCCGGACTTTGCCGACCGTCGGGAT
Organism: Opitutaceae bacterium; assembly: GCA_031266495.1. Next base: position 5,360 of record JAISAX010000422.1, on the reverse strand, counting down.
GATAATGGCGGCAAGGATACCGATGATGGCGATGACCGTGAGCAGCTCGATCAGCGTGAAGGCGCCAACATCGGCTGCCGTAGAGTGCCGGCCGGAACGAATGCAGCGGGATGACGAAGCCGTGTGCTTTGAGGTATTCATGTGCATGTGGAGTTTGTGGGTGTGGCTTGCGATTTATCGTAAGCGCTTGCGTGCTGGCAAGCCGGTTTTTCCGGATTTGTTTCCGATCCTGCTTCGGAGGCAAAGTGTCTTGCGGCGGCTTGGTGAACAGCTGCGTTGCGCGATTTTTTTGCAAAAATGTTTGCCGTATTGAGCGCAAGCGATTGCGAGCTTTTCTTTCCTCATCCGGCCTCGCCATTCCTCATGCCCATGAAAATCCCCCCTCCCCCCTCCCCCCCCCCCCCTGATTGCCTGGCAGGAGGTTCCGGACGATAGCACCAGAACCGGTCCGGTGTTGGCGGACTGAAAAGATCAGGGCGTGCCGGTCCAGAAAAGCAGCGTGGTCTCGGCGCCGGATTTGGTCATTTCAGGTGTCGGCTTGATCCTGGCGACATGACCATCGGCAAATACGACATGCATTTTGTCGTCGTGCCGCGGATTGCAGGTGCCCGGTTTGAGTGTGCTGGAATTTTTGACGTCGGCATAAAGGGCCGCTTGTGACGGGACCTCCACGAGATTCACCGGCACGCCGGAATTCCTGTCGGGATGGGTGGGGACAAGGTACGGATTCATCCCGTAGCTGCGAACATAGGTGAAGGGCGGACTTTTCTCTTTTGTGGCCGCCGGGCATTCGAAGAGGGTGTTGGCCAGGATGGACGGGATTTCCGCCGACGAGTCCATGGTGATCGAGCCAGGGTAAACATATTTCCAGAGCTGCACCGGAAACGGGTCGGCGCTGAATTTGGGCAGGCGCCCGCGGTTTTCCTCACTGTAGAGCCGGGTCAGGGTCCCGGTTTCCCGGAGGTTGGAGATGCAGCGGGCGCTCCAGGCAGTCTCCCTGACGCGACCGGCTACGGGTATAATGATGGCGGCAAGGATGCCGATGATCGCGATTACCGTGAGCAATTCGATCAGGGTGAAGGCGGCAAGCCGGCTCGTCGCTGCATGGGATGTTGGCGAGGAATTCCGTGTTATCGGGAGACGATGAAAGCAGTGGCTGGTTTTCATGGATGTGATTCAGGAATCATGGACAGGTCTTGACTGGAAGCGCAACCGCTTACGTGGTGTGATGTCAACATTCACCCAAGCTTCACCCAGGCAAAATGCTTTTCCGGGAGATTCATTTTTCAGAAATATGACGAATCTGCACGTAAGCGCTTGCGTTTTTCTTTTTCCCCCTCACAACAGACCGCGAACCTTCCATTGAAATGAAACTTCTTGCTTACTCATTCAGTTTTTCCGCAGCCCTGTTTCTCGGGCTTGCTGCTCCGGTCCGGGGCGGCGTTTCCCAACAAGTTGTCAGCGCCTCGGCTGACACCTTCGGACGGAGCGACCAGGACGGCGCTGGCTCCACCCCCAATGGCACCAGCAAAACCATCATCGCCGGTGAACTGGTGACCAACAAAGACCTCCACATTTATTTTGAGTTCACCCTCCCTGCCTTGCCCGACGGGGCCGTAATCGAATCGGTGAGTCTGAACCTGTCTCTGGCGTCAGGTAACGACGGGTCGGCAACCGGCTCCGTTTTCAGTTTGTATGCGCTGACCGAATCGTTTGACGAGGCCACCGCCAACTGGGCCTCGCGCTCCTACTCATCGACATCGCCCTCCGATACCATCGCATGGACAACCCCGGGCGGTACGGTCACGACGCCCGCACTTGCAACCACGACCATTACGTCGAACACGATCCAGACATGGAGTTCGGCCGGACTCGTTGATCAGGTGAAGTCAGCATACACTTCCGATTCCGGTTCCGGTTCGGTGGTCCGCCTCATGCTCGCCGCCCCTGATGCCAACAACAGCACGCGCAAAATTGCCACCTTTGATTCGAGAGAAGCGACGAATGCGCCGCAACTGGTGATCACTTACTCGCTCTCCAGCGTGCCGGAGCCAGCTACTTGTGCGCTCCTGGCCGGCGCGGCGATTCTCGGACTCGCCGCTGTCCGCCGTCTCCGCTGCCGGGTCGTCTGATCGGGCGAGAGCGAACGCCTTGCCTGCATTTGTGTCGCCGCCAGGCTCATCATCCATGAGCCATATGGGATTCATGGCAATCTCCCCTTCACCGCAGAACTCGCTCCTCCGCGTTTTTTTACAACACCCTCGCATCATGAAAAAACGAATACCAACAATATTCCGCACGCTATGTATCCTTGGCGCCACTACCCTTGCCGCAATAGGCAACGCCGCTGTCTCCACTGCAAAGAACACTACAGAGAAAAATGCCGCGGTGACTGTTCTGGACAGCGCGCCGGTCGAGAATGTCATTGTGAATCAGGCCGAAACCGCGGCGCCTGACGCGGAGCAGCCGGGCATCCAGGCGCGCTGGATCAACGATACGGATTTTCGCGGTGTCACCCAAACCTTTCTCTGGCAGGGGGGGGAGGGGGGGGAGGGGACTTTTTCTGCTCTTGGCGTGCGAATTTCGCCCGAAAAGAATCCGAAAATCCAATACAAACAACCCCAGCGTTTCACACTGGACGTGCAGGAACTCAACCCCCGGCAAACCGTCGCCCGGACCCTGGCCAGCGTCGGGTTTACGCTCGTCCCCGAAATGGCGCAGCCCGGCAAATACCTGCTCATCCGCCTGCCCGGTCCGGTCAAGATGAACGACGGCGGACGTTACGGATTTTACATCCGTCCGGACGAAAAGAATCCTGGCAATCGCGTCGCCTTTGCCACGAACGGAAAAGATGCCGGCGACGGTTTTCCGAACGGAGCGGCAGCCCAGACCAATGCTCCCGGCCTCCTCGCGGCCGGAGTGCGGTATGGCCGCTCGCCGATGAATTTCGACGTGACCTTTTTCCTGCAAAAATGAGGCGCTTCCTTAATAGCGTCATCTTGCTGGCAGTCGGGTCAGGCATCGCATCGCAGGCTGTCGCCTCAATGGTCGCCTCGGGTGAGCAGGCGGCATCCTCGTTGATAAAGCGTGTGGTTGAGGGGCCGCAAGGCGCATACTTCGTGTATCCGCATTCCAATGGCTTTCTGGCGGATGGACGCCTTGTGTTATCGCAGCAGGACGGGAAGCTCACGCATTTCTTCCTGTTCGATCCGGCCAGCGGCTCCGTCACGCCCGGAGGCACGCTCCCCAACGTGCGCCTTTACGGCGGCATTTCTCCCGGCGGTCTTCTGGTGACAACGGTCAACAATTGCGTGGTTGTCATGGACCTGATGCGTGGGGAAATCTCTTCGCGCCTGCTTTATGAAGCTCCCCGGCCCTGGCGGATGGGGATGCCCGGCTTTTCCCCCGACGGTAACGTTTACATGGATTTTCACATTTACGCGCCACCCGCGCGTAATGAAATGCGACTACTCCGCGTCGATGGCGATAACAGCAACGGCGGCGAGGTAGTGCTCAAAAAAGACTGGCTCTTGAATCATGTGCATCGCAGCGAAATCGATCCGGGCTGGATTTTGTTTTCGCATGAAGGTCGCGGGGTGACGGATCGCATGTGGGCCTGGCACGCATCCCTGGCCCCGGAAGGACGTCCGGTTTTCGAACAAAAAGATGCCGGCGGACAGGTTTTTTATGTCGGGCATGAACTCCTTATGCACCACAAGCTGGCGGCGCTTGCGGTTGTCTTCGGGAGCAGTCCGGGCAAGCCGCGGGGGCTTTACGAGATCGACATCGCGGGGGCGGCCGCCGGACACGAATCGACCGCACGGCTGGTGTCGGAAGGACTGCGCGACTGGCATTGCAACATCAGCCGCGATGGACGCTGGGCGGTTGTGGATACGATGGGCGCTTCCGACGAAGCCGGAGGGCCTCCCGCCGGGTGGTCAAAAGATGGCGGGGTATCGGATGTAGTGGCTGTTGACATACGCACGGGTGCACGGCGTTTTTTGTGCCGCACCAGTCTGCTGAACTCACATCCATGGCATCCGCATCCTCACATCAGTCCGGACAACAGATGGGTGATCTGTAATGACGCCAACTCCCGACGCATTTTTGCATTGGAAACAGATCAGGACGCACTGGATGCATTCCTGAGATAACCGGACTGCTCCCCCCCCCCCCCCCCGGTCAGGAGGGCAGAGATCTCCTGATTATGGTCTGATGTTACGCCCTTGAGGGTCGTTTTTTTTCTTGAACGGTCGATGCGGGCGGCGATTTCGGGGGCGTAGTTTTCAAAATACCCGTCCACGCGGGCAAGTTCGCGGGCGGGGCGGTCGGGCCGGGGGGTGGGGCGGTCTGGCGATATGTGCGCAGGCGGTGTTCATGGCGAGGCAGGTTTCGCGTGTGAGGGCGGGGGTGCCGTGAACGGCGAGGTCGGGATTGGCTAAGATGAGCAGGCGGCCTTGGCAGCAGAGATCGAAGTAGCGTCCGTTGGGCTTGAAGTGGGGGGGGAAGCTGTCGTGTTTGAGGAGAATGACTTCGCCTGCGGGTGCAGCAAGGATGGCGGTGGCGATTTCTTTTTCCCCTGGTGAAATGAAGGGCGAGATAATGACCGTGCCTTGGGCGGCTTCCTCCAGCGCAGCCTCGCGCTGGGCGGCGATTTCGGGGGCGGTGGCTTTGCGGGAAATGCGGAGGGCGCGTTTTTCAGGGCGGTCGAGGAGGAAATGGTTGCCGTAGCCTTCCCATTTGTTCCGGTCGTGCAGGGGGGGCCTGGGGCCGGTTGTCGGCGGGAGGTTGGGGAGGCTGGGGTGGTGGAGGTTGGCGATTTTTCGGAAGAGTTCGGGGTGCGCTTTTTTGAGACAGTAGCGGCGGGGATTGTCCATGAGGTAGCGCGTGAAGGCGAATAATGCGCCGCGCCTCCAGACGCAGAGGTCGTTGTAGCCGGGGTTCCACAGGGTGAGCGTGGGGTCGTTGTGCGCTTTTCTCGTTTCGCTGGTCGCCCGCGATTTGAATGCCCGGATGGCGACTCCTACGGGTTTTTCCATGCGCTCTTTGACCTGGAGTATGCCGTGCAGGTGGTCGGGCATGATACAGAGTGTGCTGGTGGCTATTTGCGGGTAGTCGTCCGTGATGCGGCGCCAGAGTTTGTAAATGCGCCAGCCGTCGGGGTTGAGCGTGCAGGCGTTGTTTTCACAGGTGCCGAATCTTGGGCGGCGTTCATGCGTGGTGATGGTCACCATGTAGTAGGAGGGGGATCGGTAGTCGTGGGTGAAACAACGGCGAATTTTGCCGCGCGGATGCGCCCCGTGAACGGGGCGCGCAGGACTGGATACGCGTGTGGGTGTGTTGAGGGGGGCGGGCATGGC
>JAISAX010000386.1 GCA_031266495.1 Opitutaceae bacterium | reverse complement strand
CGCCCCCCCCCGCCCCCCCTTGCCAGCCAGATGAACGAGATCGATAACACGCAATGTGAGTGACCCCTTGGGCGTGCCCTTCTTTTTCGCTCTTGTGTGACTTATGGTGTGACATGGATATATAACTAGTTGATTATCAATGATTGCAAGGTGACTAGGAATCACCGGATGAAAGATCCTGTGCCGCCGCGCCTGCCCCCTTTTCCTCGTTCGCTCCCGCGTCCACACCCATTGAAGGGGCTCCCTCCACGTCGATAACATCGGGAAACGACTGAAGATTGGCCAGGACGGACTCATGCGTGAGATGACCCTTGTGCGTCACTTGGATGCGCGTGGTCGGCTCGCCCTCCAAATCACGCAGCTTGTCGACTGCGATGGCCCAAGGGACGGCCACCTGTCCATCCGGCAGCCTGGCCATGAGATCAGCTAGGCGCTCTGCCCCAACTTCGACCGCCAGCCTGACATACTTGCGTATCCTTTGTTTGGATATGTCTATCTGCTCACCTTCATCATCCCTCACAGCCGCGACGGTCTTATGGTGGATCTTGAGTAGCCTCGCGATCTTGAGCAGGCCGGCACCGGCAGCGAGCAATTCGACGCAAGTACGATAATCCTCAGGACGCCTGAGTTTAAACCGTTTTGCCGTGTAGCGCGCTCCCCCGACTGGATCAGACTCCTCACCTGCCCAGAACTCGTCAGGCAACTCTTCCAGCGGGATAAGCTCGCCCTGGACGCCAGCGGGAATGAGTGATGATGCAGATTTTGGAAAGCTAGGCATGGGGAACCTCCGGAAAAAAAATCGTCATTCCGCGCGGAATGGTGGGCGTGCCAACGTCTAAATGGGCGCCGATAAATGCCATGGTCCCAATCACCCAGACACGCCAACGGCGTGATAGCATTACGTTGCTCCAACCAGTCGGCAGCAGTTCCTTGGCACGGTAAAAATGCGCCAACGACGGATCGCGGCCGCCGTGGCACGGCAGACACACCGCCTCGATGTCGCCGGCCGCACCGGTGATGACGATGACCTCCTGTGCGCGCGCCAGTATCATGCGGCGCCCTCCCTCGCAAAAATTGACGTGACGCCGCCGGCCTCGCTGCCGGCGACGCCACAAGCTGATACCACGACCGCCGAAATCGATGCCTCCGCTGGCACCTCTGGCGCCCGCACGGCGAAGTCGTAGCACTCGCAATGCGCGATGTGCGCCCAGTACTGGCCGCCCGAGCGCGCCGAGATCCGCACGTACCGTGTGCCGCGCGGGATTCCCCGCCTGCACTGCGCACAGACATACGAGCGCCGCGCCACGGCCCGCCGCTCCGAGAAAAAATCATCCATGATCTGCGCACTCATGACGCCTCGGCACCCTCCCTGAGTGCGAGCTGCCCGCCTGTCAGGACGATGGGCGGCGGAGGATTCTCACCACTGACCCGCGCCATATGACGCAGATGGCGATTGATGGCTTCGAGCGGCACACGCCGCTTTTGCCCCGTAGTGAAAGTAGGATACAATCCCCCGCGCTGCGGATGCAGCTTGGCGCCATACGTCCGCCCGAACTGTACCAGCTCCATGAGCACCGTATTCCGTATCCCCAGAAATTCGCCGACCTCCCGCAATGAAAACGTCGGAGGCAGCCGGGATGCGCCTGGTTTGAGATTGTAGCCTGCAGATGTGGATTTGCGAGACATGGCTATTCCTCATCCTCCCATGACCCGTATCGCTCCGCCTGATACCCCGGACGATCCTCCGGCCACAACGAATGAGGCCCGCACACCCGCCCGATCCAGCGCACCACGCGACCGTCCCGGACCTCCGCCAGCCAACTCTCGTGCACGCGCAACCCCGCGTCGAGAAACACGCTTGCCGACAGCCCCACGGCGCCGGTGACATTGCGCGCCAACACCGTCGAGACGATCCGCCGCCCGTCGGGCAATACCATGGGCGCGTCAATATCGTCATCAGGAGCTACCACATGATCGCGGTCCGTCACCAGCCGCGAGATACGCGACACCCGGACCCGTGACCGGAGCTGCGAGCGAGAGACAGGAGCATCGAGAGGCGTAGTCAGCATGGTATTACCCTGACGACGCCTTCCTCGCCGAGATCGCCCACCACCACTTTGAAACCATCCACCACCATCACCTGGCACTCCGTGTGCCAGAGAGCAAAGAGCCGCCGGATCTCGCGCAACGACCTCGCGGCCGCTACCACATACTCGAATTGCCGGAGCGGAGAATACCGGCTCAACCCGAAATCGAGCCACACCAGCTTGTGCGGCCACGCGCCGCGATCCCACTCCAGGCGCCAACGCCGCGGTGAACGCATCCGATTTCCGCGCGCGTAGAGTTCGGCGACGAACTCCATATCCTCCCTCCGCAGGATCCGCCCGAGCACGCGAGACACCTCGCGCTTGGCCTCATCCAGACGCCTGTCGAGCGCCTTGCGCGTCTCGCTCCGCTCTTCGATACCGAGACAATCGCCCTCGATCTCGCCGACCCATGTCACGGCCGCACCCAGCGACCGCGCAATCTCCAGCTCACGCCGGGCATCCGACATCACGCTTGCCACCCGCTCCGGCGTCAGGTCATCGCCCGGGTTGGCCTCGAGCCAGTCGATCCGCGCCCGCACCAGCCGCTCATGCGCCGCCGCCACCTCCGGCGTCCACCGACTCATATTGGCTGCCGACGATTTGTATCTGAAACTCCACGACAACTGATCCGCATCACGGAGCCGGAATTTTTCATCGCGAAGCAACTCCTGCTTGAGTAAAAAATTCAGGGCGCGGCCGCGCAAATCGGCCTCGACTGCCGCGGCCAACGCCACCGGCGAGGCCGCGACGGCGAGCAACGCATCAAGATCGGTCGGCCTCCCGTCCGCAGACACGGAGAGGCCGACCAAAGCCCCTCCGTGCTGCGCTATGTTACGACTAGACCCCCCGGCGACAGCCATCGCCGGGGAAGGGGAACCCACGCAGCCAGTCGCGGGGACGTCGCACTCCGCGACACCCCCGCGCTGACCAGCTTCACTATCACCAACAACCCCGGCATTCGCCGGGGAAAGAGACGGCGGAGGCGGCACCTCCGCATCAGACGAGCGCGGCACCCTGATTTCGTATTGCTCGCTCATGACGCCGCCCTCCCTTCGCCACCCGCAGAGCCATCCACCGCGACGCCCGCCGACGAGCAACCAGAGCGACGGAGCCGGATCAACTCCACCTCCGCATCCTGCCGACGCTGGTGCTCGATCTTGATACCTACCTCGAGAGCGCAGACGCGCCTGTGCGCCTCCGCCAGTTCTCCCGCCTTTTGAAGGAGGGAGAACTGCAAAGCCTGCACATGACGATCAATCGCCGCCATCTGCTCGTGCAGCTGGTGGAGCAGATCGGTCAACGACGACGCACCGGATGCGGACGTGTCTGCCGATACGGCGGGAGATACTGTGGGATTGATCATGACGCACCTCCTTCGCCCTTGCGGCCCACTCTATCCACCGATCCACTACCGGCCGATGAACATGAAGCCGATAGGCGATCACGATTGGAGCCTGCTGATGGGGATGGCTGAGGACGGCTACACGATTGCTGAAGCAGCCAAAGCCCTCTGGAGGCCGGAACCCGAGCTCCGCGCGTATCTGAATCGGCAAGCCTCTCGAACGCTTCCGGAGCTATTTTGGGCGAACGAAGATCGGAAGCACCAAAAGGCAGCGGACCGATCCACGACCCCGCCCATTGCTCCACCGCCATCGCCACCGGACGCCCCGAGCGCGTAGCCAGCAACCCCCCCTCGTCGGAGCGCCACACATCCAGCACCTGGGTGGTGACGCAGGAATGCAGGTAAACACCCGGCACCGTCGGTAGCTGCTTCGACCAGAGCCACCGCAACAGCCTCGCTATTACCCAAAACGCGAATTTCTTCACGACGCCCTCCTCTCGCCGAACTGCAACTCGTCCTGCGCAGGTACGGGACGATCACTGACAGATAGTCCCTTCATCACGATGGGGAGCCCGCGCTGGATAGCCAGGCGAATGACAGCGGACCGTCCGAGAGTCAGGCGTTTTGCCGCTAGCCGGACCTCTCCGGCCAACGGCTCCGACAAGCGGAGCGAAACAGGCATTTCAATAGACGAATATGTTTTCACTACGCGAATTCATTTCGTATTCGCATCAGGTGTCAAATGTTTTTTCTTGTTTTTGTAGTTCCTCCGACTACAGGGAGCTAGATGAACAAAAGAAACTATGCCGGAGGCCGTCCTGTGAGCGTCCGTATCCCGGATACACTCTATGCAGAGATCCAATGCGCCGCAGAGAAGACGGGATTTTCGCAACTGGATATCATCCGCTTGGCCATCCGAGCCGGACTAGCTGACATAGCCTCTATCGATTATGATATCGGAAAAACCATTACTGATGCGGCGCGAACCCTTACTCCGTTGGTGCCATTCTCAGACACACCCAAGGGAAAGGCCACCTCCCTAATAACTTTCGAAGAGGGAATATCTCAATTACTCGGGAGGCCATTGACTCCAGAGGAACAAAAAAACGTGGCAGAATTCCAGCGCCAGAGGAAGCGCGGCGAGCAACTGCGCGATGCAGACCGAGCCGATCAGCAATCGTCCAGTCGGTCGAGGAGGCAGCCCAAGGCCTGACGCCCCCGTAACAGCCCCAAGCGGGCAAGAGCCAACGCCTTCTCACTGTCAGACTCAGCCACAGCTTGGGCATCACGAGTAATCATCTCAGCGATCACCACGCGCAATTCATCTGCAATCTCCTCATGATCAGAAGGGTTATATTTCACCCCTTTCATCAATCAGAATCCTCCCCTCTTATCTCCATCCCATGGCCATCACCGAAATTGCCACCGCCATCACCGCTGCTCGTCATGCGCTTGATCTGACCAAAACGATACGAGACATCGCGAAAAACGCCGAAATCAACCAAGTAGTCATCGACCTCCAGGCCACAATCCTTGAACTTCAATCCCAAGTGATGGCAATGCAAAGCAAGATGCAGGAGACTACCCAAGTTAAAGAGGAAATTGAAAAGAAGCTGGTGGCTTACGAAAATTGGGAGCAAGAAGCACAGCGATATGAGCTTAAGGAGATAGCATCCGGGATATTTGTATACGCCCTCCGCCCAGAGCACCAAGGCAACACTCCAGCGCATTGGCTTTGCCCCTGCTGTTTTATGAAAAGCAAGAAGAGCATCCTGTACAAACAGGCCGTTAATCGACGCAGTTACCACTGCAACGAGTGCAAATTTGAGACCACGCCAACACCTCCTCCCTCTCCTGCTGAAATAATGCGCCCACGACGGCATGGGTTCTATTGATACCCCACCTTTCACATTTAGTCTAGACAATGCGAACACAAAATGTATTCGCATTGTCTCCATGAAGATCATCAAACAAGGCTTAGGCTGGGACGTGCAGCCCGGCACCTCAGACGAAGCCGCGCACCTGGCGTGGCTCTTTAGCAAGCTAACTGCTAAAGACGTTCATTCAACCACTCGATCACAACCTTCTCATTCTGGCCGGCATAAGGCCCAACGAGTGGTATCACCAAAAGGTAATCATTCGCATCGATAAGCGGCTTCAACCTTGCCCAAGCATCTCCGGCATCAAGAACGGTTTCAACCGCATAGGATGATTCGGACAGCTTGGCATATGGATGCGCCTCAATCCAATTGTAGAACTTCTGATAACCCTTCGAGTCGGATTCCCTGTTCAGATCGTAGCTGACAAGCAGTATGTTTCAAGTCGCCAGCGCTCTCTCTTTGACCTCGCCGGCCGCGAGCATTTCGCGCAGTTGCCGCTCGAGGTCCGCCCGCTCCCGATGCGCGCGCTCCGGATCGAGCACATCGGCCAGCGACACCGCCCGGCTCGCGCCCGTCTCCGTGTAGTATTTGAGCAGTTTCCCCGTCGAATGCCCCAGCGCGGCCGTCGTCTCCTCCGCCCCATGTGCCTTGCGTTTCGAGTCCGCGAACAGCTTCCGCAACTCGTGATTCGGCTGCCGCCGGTCCAGCCCGAGACCCCGCAAAAACGGCACCAGCGACTCCAGCACGGCCAGCCGATCCGCCTCCGCCTTGCCCGGCACGATAAAAACCCCATCACCAGCCCGCGCCTCCAGCAGCAACTGATAATCGTCCCAATACACCGGCACATTCGACTCGCCCCCCTTTGCCACGCGGATCTCGAACATCACGATCCGTCGCCCGCTCTCGATCTCGACCGTCCCGTGATCGACAAACCAATCCCATCGCGCATGCACGAGCGTCCCGCGCCGCGCCCCGGTGACCACCTCCAACATGGCGGCCAGCCACATCCCCGGATTGCTCTCGCGCAACCCCCGGATACCCTGCACCACCGCCTGCACCACACTCGCCGACGGCCGCCGGTAGCCCGGCAACTGCTTGTCGCCGGCCGCCACCGCCATCGTCTCCTCCAAATCCGGCGGCAGCACCAGTTCCCGATAATGCACCGAGTGACGAGCCACCTTTGCAAACAGGCTCCGCGCCTGGCGCACGGTAGCCGCGATCGTGCGCAGCGTGCTGGCCAGCTTGGCATCCTGCTCCTCCCGCGACCACACCCGCGGCGGATTTCCCCGCGCATCCGCCTCGAACCGCGCCCGCACCGCCTTGATCGACTCCGCCTCGTAATTGCGCAGCGTGTCCGGACACCACTTCGCCAGCGAATCCTCTTCTCCTGCACCGGCCCCGCGTCGCAACACAATGATGAAACTCTTCAAATTCTTTTCCATCGTAGCAGCCTCGCCCGGCGTGCCGGCGAACCAGGCCCGATACGCTGCGAACAAATCCTTGACCTTCGACAGATCCCGCTCGACGTCCACGGCGCCCAACCGGCGCAACAACTCCGCTTCGCCGATAGTGCGCCGCCGCTCCCGGATGATAGCCCGCGCTCGCCGCGGCTCCAGCTCACCCAGGTAAGACCAACTATCCTTGCCCCCCTTCTTGCTGCGGAAATAAGCCACCTCCACGCCCGACTGGCGCACCCGCCACCACAGATTGGTCTCCTCCGCATCAGCACGAAACGACCCCCGCTCCCGACTCTCTGACCTGACCGGTTTTGACGATTGCATGTCACACCTAATGTCACCCTTTAAAGCGAAGCAAGCCGAATAAAGCCGGATGGTAAAACGGGATTTTCGGGTGACCAAAAAGCCCGTACTCCAGAGGGAGAACGGGCTTTTTGAGAGTGGCTGCCCGGGCTGGGGTCGAACCAGCGACCAAGTGATTAACAGTCACCTGCTCTGCCACTGAGCTACCGGGCAATATGATTGACAATCAAAGATTAACAGGAATGACATCCACTCTTTTTTCGATTGCCACAAAAATTGTTACATGCTGTGCGAAAGAACTGACGCGGTGCGTCCTTTGATCTGTCAGAAGGTCCACCAGTAGGTAGTTCCGGAACGCCCTCGCAAGAGAATTTTCCGCTTTTTTGCAGATCGTGGGCCGTCGCCGTCGGCCCGTGCCGTGTGGCGTCAACTCAAACGGAGTCGGGTGCCATCCGGCGGGCGGGGCGGGCGAGGACGAGGCTGCGGGGTTCAATGGGGCACGGCACATGGCAAAAGCAGCGGGCGCGTTCCACGATGGGAGAGGGGGGGGGGGGGGAACCCCCCCTGGCAGGGGAAAGTTGTTGCCGGGGGATTGTTGCGGGGGTAGGTAAAGGCG
>JAISAX010000326.1 GCA_031266495.1 Opitutaceae bacterium | reverse complement strand
AACACGGAAACGAAGCCATGCGCATCAACGGGAGCGACGGCGCAAAGCGTAGAGGAACAGAACGCCGAGGCCGCCAATGATGGCAAAGCTGGAAGGTTCAGGGATCGAGGAAACGCTTTGGACGCTGATGTTATCCAACCAGACTTCCAGTGTCTTGGCGCCATTGGCTCCCAAGAAGTTGATCGCGGTCAATGCGGTGCCCTTTTCCAATGATCCCGAACGAACCAGATTATCACCGACCAAATTGTTCCCGACATAAACATCCATGCTGTTTGCGGCAACAGAACCGGAAAAAGCGCCTTCGTTATAAGAAAAAACCGAGCCGTCATTATTGTTATTATAAAAAATGGTTACATGCGTGGACGTTCCCGGTGTGGAGCCATTGTAAAGTATGGTGCTACCATCCGAGGTGGTAACGCGTTGGCCCACTGCGCTACCTGTTCCAAGATTGATGGAAAAGGCCGTCATTGCATTACTGTTACCGGTGCCGATGCGAAACGTTAACGTCGAGCTTTGGCCAGCGGTAGGCGTGGCAAAATCGAACGAGATCATGCCCGTGTTCGACAGGGTTATGGGTTGGCTTGCGATGTTGGCGGAAGCAGTCCCGGTTTGCGCCAGCACGAGGTACTGGTTGCCGGTGCCGGAGCCAAATACATTGCCGATATCAACGGCTACCACGCTGGTGCCACCACTGCTATTGTTGGAGTCTCTCCACTTGGCGTCCTGCTTGGGGAGATCACCCGTGGAATATGAGCCGAAGTCGTCGCTGAATTCCACGGTAACGCTGGCCTGACTAATGGAGGCAGCCAGCGAAATCAAGCTGGCGAGGCAGGTTGTTTTAATTATATCTTTCATGATATTTATTGATGTTTTTTTTTGTGTTGGTACGGAATGACAAAGAGAAAGGGAGACGATATGAGCGGAATCAGGTGGCCAGATCGTACATCTCCAAGGTCACAAGCCCGCACAGCGTGTCACGGGCCATGTAGTTGCGAATGTTGTTGATGACGAAACGTCCGCACATGCGATACTGGTCGGACGTGGGGCCGCCGACATGGGGAGAGAGCACCGGATGCTCCAGTTTGACGAGCGGCGATTGTCCGGTCAGCGGCTCCTGCGCCACCACATCAAGCGCGACGCGGATACGGCGGGCCTGAGCCTCCCGACAAAGGGCCTCCTCATCCACCACACGACCACGCCCGACGTTAATAAAGGCGGCATTTTCCGGCAACAGCGCCAGTAATCCAGCCGTGACACTTGTCTCTGTGTCCGGCCGAAGCGCCTCGCACTCAAACAGGACTTCGCTGGAGGCAAACAATTCCTCCAAGGAATCGCATGGCGCAACACCATCGCGGTTCATCAGCCACGACGGAACACCGGATGAATAGGCTTTGACCCGGACATCAAAGGGTTTGAGCAGCGCCACAAGCGCTCGGGCAACCGCTCCGTAACCGTGAATGCCGACACGTTTCCCTCGCAACAAAAGCGTCTGGAGGAAAAACGCGGGGCGTCGTATCTGCGAAGAATTCGCAATGACGTGTCTCCAGCATCCGAGATTTCGAAGCGCCGCCAGACCGAGCAACAGCGCATGTTCCGCTACCGCATGGGCAACCAGCGTGCCCCAATTCGTCACCAAGCCACCCTTCTCGATAAAGGTCCGGGGCACCAGGTGTTTCACTGAGCCAGAGGTGTAACAGACATACTTCAATGCGCACTCGGGCGAATCAATGTGTTCCAGCGGGAGCGACGGGGTCATCCAGCTTGCCAGAATGATCGAAGGGTTAATTTCCCTTAGCGTTTGTCTCCACTGATTCGTGATCGGCTGTTGATTGGACAAGTGCCGGATCTCGCAATCACCCGAAATCGACGGAATCGTGCCGCCAAAAAAAATGTCCATTTCCTCGGCGTTCATCGCCACGAGGAGAGTGTGCGCGGAGCTGGCACAGGGTTTGAGAGGACACTCTACAGATTGGAGCATGGCCACCCATCATGCCCGATGGATTGGCGAAAGAAATCTCTTAATTACTGATATAGTTCAGTAGCCATGCGTCCATGCGACCCATCGCACTCTCAACCAATTCAGGCGGTGTGACCTGGATTCCATTTTCCCTCGATGTGAATTCGTTGAGGTGACTCGGGGATTCCCGTTTCGCCACGATGGATGGCCGCCACCAGAAAATCCACGGCAACGCCTCCAATCTTAACGCTGTCCTCAACGATCCCTGTCATCAGCGTATCCGCCTTGGGCAAACAAGGCGAAGCCACGGCAATGTCATCCGGCACCCTTTTTCCCAAGGTCGCCAATATCTTGAGGATACGCACATCCTCGGCAATGATGGCATCCAGCTTGTTGTCATCCATCCAGTCCTTGAAATTCGAGAGAGGCTCCGGGTGCAAGGCGATCTCGGGGAAGTATTGGAGAAACGGAGGGATGTAATCGGCGCGTTGCTCGGGGGCTTGGCTGGCCAGATACGCCGCGAGGTAATTGAAATTGGTCCGCTCAACGCTCACACGGGCAATGGCCAGCCCGATCCGTTTGCGGCCACCAGCGCGAAGCCGACGATAGACCTCCTGTGTCGCCAGATAATGAGCTGCGGAGACCGTGTGAAGATGGGGCGAGGCCAGGCTGTATCCAAACGTGGTCGTGGAAAAATTTTCCCACGGCAGCTCCATTTTCATTTGGGGAGCTGGCTGCGGGCAGAGAAGTATCCCGCGAATGTTCTTCGCGGCAAACATGGACATCAGTCGCTTGCTTGATTGACGCTCCTCATTTGCATCGAAGGTTTCAATTTGGTAGCCAAGAGGTTGCGCCTGCCGGCAGGCTCCGGCATAATAATCGGAAAAATGCGTGCTCAAGCGCCAGTCAAACGCCCCCATGCTGTTGAACAACCAGGCAATCGTGCCTTGGAAGGAGGAGGGACGCCGGGAAGTCCGATACGCGGCCAATGCGGAAAGCATGGGGTCGCGAACATAGCCCAGCTTGTGGGCCACGGACAAAACACGCTCCCGCGTGGAAACCGGTATCGAAGGATGATTTGTAAATGCCATCGACACAGTCGCCGGGCTGACTCCCGCCAACAGGGCGATTTCTTTTTGATTCACACGTTTCTTCATGCTGAACTATATCAGTAATCAAAACATCGAATTCGCGAGTCAATCGGCATCCTCTCACACATGCCACCAACCCGCGCCAACTTCAGCCTGCTCATTTTGGTGAAATACTGTGGAACATGCTTCCCTCGGGAGCCCGTCCCGGCGGGGCATCTGCCAATGTCGCGGTTCATGCCAGGCGCGCAGGGGTGGACAGTCTGCTGATCAACGCGGTCGGAAACGATGCCCAAGGACGCAAACTGACTGCGCGATTTCGTGCGCAAAGAGCACGCGTCGACGGCCTTCAAATCGCACGCGGACACGCCATGGGCGTGGTGGATGTCGCGCTCACATCCGATGGCAAACCTTCCTATGAAATACGTTCCGATGTTGTCTGGGATCACATCCGGCCCGACCCCGGTCTCCGCAATGCGATTGCGAAGGCCGGCACCCTGCATTTCGGACCACTCGCCCAGCGCTCGTGCGTATCCAGAAATACGTTGCGAAAAATCATCGGGCTTGCCCCGGAGAAATGTATCCGTTTTTTTGATATGAACCTGCGCCGGCCTCTACCGAACACGGCAGTTTTGCGGGATTCGGTTGGTTTCACGGATATTCTCAAGCTTAACGATGTCGCCCTGCCGCCAGACGAGACCGCAGCGGAGGTGGCCGGGATGAGGCAAAAACACACAAGCGTGGGCGAGGCCGCCGTAAGCCTGGTTGTCAGCCGCCTCTACCACAACGAAACCGGTCCCGACAAAAACCGCATGGTCACGCGCATCAAGGGAACGTGGTGCAATGGCTCAACGGCCCCGGGCAAGCGATAACAGAACGCCCGCTGTTTCCCGCCCGTTGCCTGATTTTCTCCTCTCCATTTTTCGCACTTCCGTCCACGCTGCCGCATGGAATCACGCAAATTTGCCGAACTCGGCCTCTCGCCGGAACTCCTCAAGGCTGTTGACAAGATGGGCTTTGAAGAGGCCTCGCCCATCCAGGCCGCCGTCATCCCGCTCCTGCTCGCCGGGCGCGATGTCGTCGGCCAGTCCTCCACCGGGTCAGGCAAAACCGCCGCCTTCGCCCTGCCCGCCATCGAACGCGTGGACTCCGGATTGAAAGCCGTCCAGGCGCTCATCCTTTGCCCGACCCGCGAACTCGCGGTGCAGGTTGCCGAAGAAGTCGCGAAACTCGCCCTCTTCAAACGCGGCATCGTCGAGGTGCCCGTTTACGGCGGCCAGTCCTACGAGCGTCAGTTTCGCGCCCTCGCCGCCGGCGCGCAGATCGTCATTGGAACTCCAGGACGCGTCATGGACCACATGGAGCGCGGCACGCTCCGGCTCGACCGGCTGAAGATGGTCGTCCTCGACGAGTGCGACCGGATGCTCGACATGGGTTTCCGCGACGACATCGAAAAAATCCTCAAGGCCATGCCCGCCCAGAGGCAGTCGCTCTTCTTTTCGGCCACCCTGCCGCGCGAGATCCGCGACCTTATTCGCCGTTTCATCCCCGATCCCGAGTGGGTGAAAATCGAGACACAGATGCAGAGCGCGCCGCAGGTGGACCAGGTTTATTTCGAGGTCGATCGCCGTTCCAAAATCGAGGTCCTTACGCGCCTCATCGACCTGCACGATTTCCGGTACGGGATCATTTTCTGCTCCACCAAAATCATGGTCGATGAACTCGACGAGCACCTGCACGCCCGCGGCTACGCGTGCGACCGCCTGCATGGCGACATCACGCAGGCCCAGCGCACGCGCACCATGGAAAAGTTCCGGCGCCGCGGCTTCGAATTCCTCGTCGCCACCGACGTCGCCGCCCGCGGTCTCGACGTGGACGACCTCGAAGTCGTTTTCAATTTCGATCTCCCCAACGACGCCGAGGACTACACCCACCGCATCGGTCGCACCGGACGCGCCGGACGCAAGGGCAAGGCGTTCACCTTCGTCTCCGGCCGCGAACTCTGGAAGCTCCAGAGCATGGTACGCTTCGCCCGGCTCGACATCCGCCGCGAGCGCGTCCCCTCGCTCGATCAGGTCGAGGAGGCGCGCGAGAATGTATTTTTCGAAAAACTACGCTCCACGCTCGACGCGAAAAAATTCCGTCCGCAGGACCGCATCATCGACCGCCTCCTCGAACAGGGTTACCCGAGCACCGACATCATTTCCGCGCTGCTCCACATGATGCAGGGCGGCGATGGCGGCGGCGGCACGGACGGAGAGGCTGCCCCCGGAAGCGCCAGGTCCCGGTCTGGCCGTGCAGGGAACGCCGGCTCCGGAGCCTCGCGCGAGATCGCCGCCGCCCGTCCGGTCGGGGGCGGGGGGGGGGCGGCGGCGGCCCCCCCCCCCCCCCCCCCGCCCGCCCGCCCCCGGCGCGCCGCGCCCCCGGGCCGCCCGGCAGCGCAGC
>JAISAX010000305.1 GCA_031266495.1 Opitutaceae bacterium | reverse complement strand
CCCCCCCCCCCCCCCCCCCGCCCCCCCCCCCCCCCCCCCCCCCCCCCCCCCCCCCCCCCCCCCCCCCCCCCCCCCCCCCCCCCCCCCCCCCCCCCCCCCCCCGCCCCGGCACCAGCGGCGGCGAATGATGGAGGAGGCGGCAAGGATGAGCGCGCCGAGAACAGCGGCGAGCGCCGCCGGTTCGGGTATCGCGGTGGAGGTGACAACGAGGGTGAGCCTGCCGGTCGCACCGTCCCAGTTGAGCGCGTAGTGGTAATCGCCGGTGTCGGGGAGGCCGGCGCCGGGAACGACTTCGTTGTTGGTGACGGCGCCTCCGGTAAAGCTGAGCAATTCGTAGGTGCCCGCGCCAAAACCCGCCAGCGCGTTGAAGTTGATCGTGCCGTCAAGGACGAGGTCGCCGCCTGTCACCGCGATGCGGTCGTAGTTGCCGGTTGTGGATGAACCGAGGTCGAAGGCGAGAAGGGCGCCTTCGTCAAGCGAGAGACCGGCGCCGAAAGTGAGGGTGGCGATTTCGCTGGCGCCGTCGGCGTTGATGTTGCCGGGCGCGAGCGTCGCACCCGCGCCGAGAACGGCCTGCCGCGCAATGGCGCCGCGCCCGCCGAGCGTGGCCTTGTTGGCGACGGTCACGGTTCCTCCCGATGCGTCGAGTGTGCCGTTGACGAGAAGGGTGCCGGCGTTGACGGCGGTGTCGCCTTTGTAGGTGTGCGTGGCGGTGGTGTTGTTGAGGGCGACGATGCCATCGCCGGTTTTGACAAGGCCACCGTTGCCCGTGGCGGTTCCGAGGTCGGTGATGGTTCCGGTGATGTTGACGCGCCCCCCGGCGGCGGCGGTGAGGGCGAGCGAGAGGTTTTGGTCGTCGTTGGCGATGCGGATGTCCTTGAAGGAGGAGAGATGCGCGGTGTTGCCGCCAACGGTGTAGGTGTGCGCTGCGCCGCCTTCTTTGGCGGCGGCGAGGACGATGGTGTTTTGAACGGAAACGGCGGCTTCGGTGAGGACGGTGAGCGTGCGTCCGTTGGTGCTGGTCTGGCCGAGATTGAGCTGCCGTCCGGCGTTGCCGAATGCGTTGTCGGCCTGGATTTTCAGGGTGCCGTTCGAGAGGCGGGTTGGGGCGTCGTATGTATTGGAACTTTGGATGATATAGGTGCCCGCGCCGACAAATTCGACGAGGCTGGCGGTGCCGCTGACCGGGCCTGCAAGCGTGATGGAACGGGCATCGTTGTTGGCATTGAAGCTGGCGTTGCTGCCGTTGAGGTCGATGGCTCCGAGTTTCATCGCGGCGGAAGTCGTGGCGAAGCGCGTCGTGCCGTGGAGTTTGATGGCGGCGTTGATCGTGAGCAGTCCGTTGGCGCTGTTGGTGACGGCGTTGTTGGCGCCGTCGCCGTAGATGGAGAGGGTGCTTCCGTTCGTGCTGTTGATGGTGAAGGCCGTGGCGCCGGTTTTGCCGAGTGTTTTGAGAGTGAAATCGGTGTCGAGGTCGATGGTGGCGCGCGTAGTGCCGGCGAGCGTGATGGCGGTGTCGGAGGCGCTGGCGGGGAAGGTGTCCCAATTGGCGGCGTCGCTCCAGTTGGAGGAGGTGGAGCTGCTTCCGTTCCAGGTGTGTGTGGCGGCGGCGAGTGGCGCGGTTTGCGCGGCGAGGAATGCGAGGGCGGTGATGATTTTCGGGTGGTTGGTTTTCATGGCATTGCCGGATGGGTTCAGGTGTTTTTTTCAGGCGGTTTCACGGAGGATGAGTTCTCCGCGCAACGGATAATCGAATGGCGGCACCGGGGTGTCGCCGAGGAGGTTTTCGAGGAGTTCAAAGGCGCGCTCGCCCATGCGTTCGTAGGGGACGCGGTAGGTGGTGAGCGGCGGGTTTGAGACGGCGGCGGGCGCGTAGTCGTCGATACCAACGACCTTGAGGTTGCGAGGCACGCGGCGTCCGCCGGCACGGAGCACTCCGAGCGCCAGAAAATCACTGGCGCAGACGATCGCTTCGACGTCGGGGTGTCGTTGCAGGTAGAGGCGGGCGAGTCGTTCGGGTTCGGCGAGCGGGTCTTCAAAACTGGGTTGCATCTCGGCGTCGCGGTGGGCGAGCGCGGCGGCGGCTTCAGCGAGGCCGGCCTCCTCCATGGCGCGGGCGTAGCCGGCGTGTTTGTTGCGGGCGACGGGAATCCATGCCTGATTCGCGATGAAGCCGATCTTGCGCAGCCCTTTGTCGAGGAGGTGGCGCGTGGCGGTGTATCCGGCGTGGAAGCCGTCAAGGATGACGGATGGGCGGCGCATCGCCGTCATGTCGAGCGTGACGAGCACGACGGGGAATTTGCAGGCGAGGAGCATTTGCGTGTAATAGACGTAATCACTCGGGTTGACGACGACGGGGAGGAGGACGGCGCCTTTGACGTCGAACTCTCCGAGGTGTCCGACCGCCTCGGCTTCGCGGCGGAAATCGGTGCCGGTGGAGAGCATGACGGTCTGGCGTTGAGCGCGGTGGGCGGCGGTTTGGAAACCGGTCATGATTCTGCGGATGCCTTCATGCTGGTCGCTTGGATAAATGAAAGCACAGGCGTCAAGGGAGAGAAGGGGGGGGGGGGCTTTTCCCGGGGTGGCGCGGAGGACTCGGGTTCCTGCGCGGGTTTTGCGTTCAACCCAGCCGTCGTGCGCGAGCCAGGCGACGGCTTTGCTGATGGTGGAGCGTCCGCATTCGAATTCCTCGGCGAGTTCCATCTCGGTGGGGATTTGCGTGCCGACAGGCCAGACGCCGCTGGTAATGCGTTTTTCAAGACATTGGTAAATTGCCTTGAGCTTGGTGGGTTGCTCGGCGTGCCTGTCCGGCGCGGTTGAAGTGACGGTTGTAGTGATCATATGGTTACGCGTGGTGGTCGGTCGCGTGAGAAGATTTGTCGGGGCGATTGTCACGGGGCGGCGGGAATCGCGCAAAACGCCCCCGGCGCGGTCACGGCGCGGTTGCGGGGTTGTCCATGAAAATCGCGATCGATCTTCATACGTTTGTCGGCGGGCGAAAGGTAATCGGAGGCGGCCGTCGCGGCGGGAATCGCGCGGAGGCGGAAGTCGTCGTTTTCGTAGTTGGCGAAGCGGACGGTTGGCGGGGTGACGAGAACGCTGCCGGCGTCGGCGCCGGTCAGGCCGCGCCAGTCGCCGAGGGTGGAGCATTTGATGCCGTCGCGGGCGGTGCGCAGCCAGGCGAGTTTTTGCGTGTCGAGGGCGTAGGTGTTGTTGGCGGGCTTGAAGTGGAGGTATTTGTCGGGCGCGGCGTCCTTGTTGGCCGAATACAGGGTGAACGGCACGTCGGCATCGGGGCGGTAAAGGAGGGAGTTTTCGAGGCGGGTGGTCGCGCCGTAATTCCAGAGGCAGGCGTAACCGGACGCGCCGCGCCGGGCTAGTTGGCGAAGCGGGGGGGGGGCTTTGGCGAGGTCGTAAACATAGGTGTTGTGAATGTAGCGGACTTCGTTGGCGGCGCCCTTGTGATAGTCGGCGAGCCGGGTGTTGATGAAGAGGTTGTTCGCGTAAAAGAGCGTGTTCGGGCCGGGCGCGGCGGCGGGGGTTTTGATGAGGGTGACGTTGCGGAGGATGTTGCGTTCGATGCGGAAGAACTTGCCTTGCAATTCGGGGTCGGCACGGCGGAAAGCGATGTCAAAACCGCCGTCCATTGGCGGGTGAAACCAGTTTTCCACTACGTTGTTGAAGAGGACGCCGTGGCCGGGGTGGTGGATGAGAACGGCGTCCTGGTTGCGCCATTCGCCGCCGTCGCTTTCAATGCCATCGTGGAAGTAGCTGTTCTGGATGACCTGCCAGCCGGGCTGCCGGGCGTATTCCGTCCAGAGGCCGGTGCCATTGATGCCAAGGCGTCCGGTGTTGCCGTTGTTGAGCCAGAGTCCGCCGCCGACGCGAGGGCGTCCGTGCCCGTGGTAATCGAGGCCGGCAATTTCGAGGTTGTCGATGAACACGTCGCGACAGCCCTCGATGCGCAGGTGGAAGGACGCGACGGTTCCGGCAAGCCGGACGTTGCGAATGACGACGCGGTCCGCCCCTTCGATGAGAATCGTATTGTAGGCGCGATAATCGGCGTCGGCCTGGAGGAGGGTGATGTTTTCCACCACCACCTCGTCGGCATTGGTGATGCGGAAGAGCGTGGTGGCGTGGGGGGATTTTGTTTGGTTTCCGGCAGCGTTTTGTTTGGTCCCGGTGGCGGAAGCCGGGTCAGCATGATTCTCCCATGTGACTGCGAGTTCGAGGTCGGCGAGCCGGACGTTTTTTTCGTGAAGCCATGCGCGGCGGAGGGTTTCGCCCTTGACGGGTTGGAGCGAGGAAAGCGGAGGGAGGGGGCGGCGGGGGTGTTTGTCGGCGGTGGGCAACGTTGCCCAGTCGCTCATGTAAGCCGCACTATATTTGCCGTGTTCGGAGATAATGCCGTCAGCATTACGCCCTGGCATGTCCAACGTGCCGAAGAGGAACAGCGCCAGGACAAGATGGAAGAAGCGTGTAGGGAAAGGATTTCCCTTGGGGAATCGCGGCAGCGGTGGGGGGGGGGGGAGCATCGGACTTTGGATTTGGTGAACTGTTATAATGGAATAGCTGCCGGCAATCAAAATTTGATTTTGATTACTAAATCAAGAACAAATTTTTCGTTTTGTTTACGACGGGCGCATCTCAAAAAGTGGACAGGCATACAGCCACCGGATCGAAGTGGCGCGGGCGTCTCGCCCGCTCCGGAAGTGGCACGGGCTTCCAGCCCGTGGACGGCGCGAAGCGCCGCCGTTGTGCCTCAACGTGTAGCGCAGGCTTCCAGCCTGCATTCGACTGGATGGCGCGAAGCGCAGTGACTTTGGTTCGCGAACCGGAAGAAGGAAGCCGCGCTTCGCGCGAAAAGAAAAAGAGGCAGGCAAGATGCCTGCGCTACGCGGTGAGGCAACGTTCACGGGCAAGATGCCCGTGCCACGCCGGAGCGGGCAAGATGCCCGTGCCTCTTCGGAGCCTGTCCACTTTTTGAGATGCGCCCGTTTACGACTGATAATGCGCCACATTGCCATTGCCGGTCAGGGCGAAGGCGCAGCCGCTCCGCTACGTTTCAAATTGAACGCTCCGTGTTTCAGGACCGGAACGTGCCCGCTCACCCGGCCTTGCCGAGAACGAACGACACGAGCAGGAGCAGCAGGCCGAGCACGATGATCGCCTGGCCTCGTCCGCCTGGCCTTGCCAAGTGATGTTACGTACGCCGAAGGGGCTTCGCTTGCGAAGCCCTTGGGGTATCGCCACTTCATCCGGCTGGCGCGGGCGTCGCAAGCGACGCCCCTACGAAGGGCACCGCGTAACATCAGTTACCAGATGACTTTTACCCCGATTTCCTTCGCTGCTTTTGTCAGCAGTCGTCTTCGGGAAACGCCGGGGCGGCGGGGTCATAATCGGTGGATGTGATGGCTGTTCCGATGCCTTGTCCCTGAATCGGTTTGCGCGGGTCAATCCACAGGCGGCGGGTTGGACGTCTCGGGCGTTTGGAGGGTTTGCGCCTGGGCAGTGTTCCTTGTGCAGTGCTCATATCCGCGGACTCTGCGCGGGCGCGGACGATTGTCCAGCCCCGGTCCCGGGGCCGCGACGACGGCGAATCTTCCCCGAGGGCCAGAGGCCAGACTTCGGCTGCCTGGGGTCTGTCTTCCGCCCCCCCGCGCGCCTCGCCGCGCTCCGTGTTTCAGGACCGGAACGTACCCTCTCACCCGGCCTTGCCGAGCGCGAACGACACGAACAGGAGCAGCAGCACGGTGCTCGTGATGACGACATAGAGTCGGTCTTTCTCCATCGCAAAACCGCCGATGGAGATGATCACGCGCACGACGGGCGTCGCAATCAAGAGCAGCAGGCCGAGCACGATGATCGCCTGGCCGCGCAGATGCGCCAGTCCCTCGCCGAGCCAGGCGAGGGTGCGCGGGAACGCCTCTTCGCTCGCGATCAGCCGTTGCTGGTCGGCGACAGTGCCGCCGCCGGGACCGTAGTCGTGCGACCAAAGAAAACAGATGAGCGTGCCTGTCGCGAGCAGCGCGAGGCTGATCCATACGCCCCGGCGAAGCACTTCGCTGATGAGCAACTCCACTCGCATGGAGGCCGGATGGCCGGCAGGGCGGGAGGAGGGTTTCCGGTTTTTCATTTTTACCGGTATTACGCAGGCAACGGGCTGGCTGGCGAGACAGCTTTTTTAACTGACTGAACTGATGTTACGCATGCAGCCGGTCCGGGGAGAGCACGCGTCTCGCGTGCTGGCTTGGGCGTCTCGCCCAAACCTTTTCTGCCGATCCGATCCAAACCGTGTTCGGCGAGACGCCGAACACAGCACGCGAGACGCGTGCTCTCCCCGGACCGGATCGGCATCAAAATACCCTCGTCTGCGTAACATCAGTGACTGAAGTCACGCGCTGGCGTTACGCGCAAAAAAACAGCGGCGGAAAAAATACGTAAAAATATGATTGCATTCAGGCAACCACACACCAGTTTCGCCGCCTTGTTCTCCCGTTTGTATTTCCGGCAGCCACATGCGCAATACTCGTACAATAATCACTTCCGTCACTGTTGATGAAGTATTTGTGCGTGGTGTCCCGGCGGAAAAAAATACGCAAGTCGCTGTACTTCTGCACG
>JAISAX010000121.1 GCA_031266495.1 Opitutaceae bacterium | reverse complement strand
GAGAAGGGCGGCGGTGGTGGTATTGTTGGTGTTGTTGTCGTCGGCGGCGTTGCCGCCGGTGGCGACGAACCCGGCTTCGAGGGCGCGGGCAAGGGCGTGGAGCACGGCCTCGCGCGAGGCCCCGGTGAGGCCGGCAAGGCGTTCGTCGGAGGCGGTCTGCCGGTGGTATTCGCATTCCAGCATGGCGCGCAGCACGTCCTCGACGGTTTCACGGTCGGTGTGCTTCCAGTCTTGCATGGTGGCGATGGAGTGGCCGGGGGGTGTACGGGAACGGTTGTTGTTATGGAATGTGGGCGTTGCCATGGCGGGTCGGCTCCCGGATGTGGTCAGTCGTTGCAGGGGAGGAAAGTTGTATCGCGTGTTTGTGCAACGCAAAGACCGATGTGGATTGGTTCATCCCCGTCCGGTGTGGCGCACAGGCGTCTCGCTTCCTCCGGTTCCGTATAAACATCACCGCGCTTCGCGCTATCCTCCCGAATGCGGGCTGGAAGCTTGCGCTACGTCCGTTTTGCCGTTTCCCCCGCGGGGGAACGTCTGCGCCGCATCCGGTTTGGGGTTTCCCCCGCGGGGGAATGTCTGTGCCGCGTCCGGTTTGCCGTTTCCCCCCGGGGGGAAAGCTTGTCCGGCGTCCGGTTCGGACTTTCCCCTGCGGGGGAAACCTTGCCCGGCGTCCGGTTTGGGGTTTCCCCTGCGGGGGAAAGCCTCCTTTGCGTCCTGCGCACCCGTTCGGGGGCCGATGTCCGCATTGACCTCGCGGGGGCATCCGGCCACGTTGCGAGGCATGGCCTCCATCCTTTTCCCGGACATCGTTTCCACCGTTGGCAACACCCCGCTCGTCAAACTCGGACGCATGGCCGCGAAACTGCCGGGCGCGGTTTATGTGAAAAACGAATTCGTCAACCCGTGCTCCAGCGTGAAGGACCGCATCGGGCGCGCAATGATCGAGGCGGCGGAAAAGGAGGGCAAGGTCGGTCCGGAAAGCGTGATCGTGGAACCGACGTCGGGCAATACGGGCATCGCGCTGGCGTTCGTCTGCGCGCAGCGCGGCTACAAGCTGATCCTGACGATGCCGGAAACGATGTCGCTGGAGCGCCGGGTGCTGCTCCGGATGCTCGGCGCGGAACTCGTCCTCACGCCCGCCTCGGAAGGCATGCCGGGCGCCATTGCCAAGGCCAACGCCCTCCTCGCGCAGCACGGCGAGCGCGGTTACATGCCGCAACAATTTGAAAATCCGGCCAACCCCGAAGTCCATCGCCGCACGACGGCGGTGGAGATCTGGGAAGCCACCGGCGGCAAGATCGACGCGTTCGTGGCCGGCGTCGGCACGGGCGGGACGATCACGGGGGTGACGGAGGTCATCAAATCGCGCCGCGAGATGCGCGCCATCGCGGTGGAGCCGGCGGCCAGTCCGGTGCTCGCGGGCGGCAAGCCGGGCCGTCACATGATCCAGGGCATCGGCGCGGGGTTCGTGCCGAAAAACTGCAACACCTCGATCATCGACGAGATCATCGCCGTGACCGACGACGATGCGCTCAACACTGCCCGCCAGCTTGCCGTGCAGGAGGGCATCCTCGGCGGCATCTCGACGGGCGCGAACATCCGGGCGGCGTTGCAGGTGGCGGCGCGGCCCGAGTTCGAGGGCAAGGTGATCGTGACCATCGCCTGCAGTTGCGGCGAACGCTACCTCTCGACCGCTCTCGCCGAACGCGCCTGGCAGGAAGTGCGGGTGTGAAAGACCGGATTAAACACAATGCCGCTTGTTTAACGTTCTTTTAAACCACTAATGGACACTAATGGACACTAACGGGCACTTTGAAAAAATCGTTTTAACCGCGAATGGACGCGAATGAACGCGAATAAAAACAAAAACAAAGCCTGCCGATTCATCGGGTTTTTATTCGCGTCCATTCGCGTCCATTCGCGGTTACGGTTTGGAAAATTCCGGTTGCGGCTTCACCGCTCCAGGTCCTTCGCGGTTACTCTCGCGACGAACGGGGCAGCATAGTTTTTTCAAAAGATCATGAGCAAAAAAATCGGCGTTCTCGGACTTGGCATCATTGGCGGCATCTGGGCGCGCCACTATCACGCGGCGGGCGTGCTCGCCGGCGCATGGAACCGTACCCCGCAGCCGGACTTCCCTCAATGGCGCAACACGCCCGAAGCCGTGGCGGCGGCGAGCGACATCGTGCAGATCGTCGTGGCCGATCCGCCGGCCGTGCAGGACGTCATCGACCGCATCCGGCCCGCGCTCGGGCCGGGCAAGGTTGTTATCCAGTCGAGCACGATCGACCCGGAGAGCAGCACGCGTTTCCGCGACCGGGTCACATCCACCGGGGCGCGCTACCTCGAAGCCCCCTTCACCGGCAGCAAGCCCGCGGCGGAGGAGCGCAAGACCGTCTTTTATCTCGGCGGCGACGCCGCTCTGGTCGCCGAACTGGATCCGGTGCTCTCGCTCGTATCGACCAGCCGGCTACACATCGGCGACAACCGGCAGGCCACGATCCTGAAACTCGCGATGAACCTCAACCTCGCGATCCAGATGGAAGGCCTCTCGGAGGCGCTCACGCTGGCCCGCCGGGCCGGCATCGGCGACGACACGTTTTTCGGCGCGCTCTCGCGCAACGTCGGCCACTCCGGCCTCGTGACGCTCAAGGAACAAAAACTGCGCGCCGGGGATTTTGTTCCCCCGCAATTTTCCGTGAAGCACATGCACAAGGACATGCGGCTGGCCACCGGCACGGCGGAGGCGACGGGTTTTCCGTTGCTGGCCGCCGTGCGCGCCCGGCTGGCCGAGGCGGAGGCGCGTGGCTGGGCCGACAACGACTTCGCCTCGCTGATCCGGTTGCTCGGGTGACTCGTCCTCTCCCTCTCCCTCTCCCTCTCCCTCATTCTCTTTCTCGTTCTCGTTCTCATTCTCGTTCTCCGGTTCGATTCGTTCTCGTTCTCTTCCTCATTCTCGTTCTCCTCCTCCACCCCTCGCTCATGAATGGAGAACGAGCAAGAGAACGAGCAAGAGAACGAACCAAACCGGAGAACGAGAATGAGAATGAGAATGAGAATGAGAATGAGAATGAGAATCTGATGTTACGCGGAACGCCGTAGGGGCTTCGCTTGCGAAGCCCGCGAAGACCTTGGGGTATCGCCACTTCGTCCCGCTGGCGCGGGCCTCCGGCCTGCGTAACTTCAGTGAGAATGAAAACGAGCAGGATCCCCCCCCTCCTCCCCCCCCCCGTTCGCAGCCGTTCTGCAAAATCTTCGACATTTGTCCGTCGCCCGTTTTTCTCGGACGATTTCCACGCATGAAGAAGACATTCTACATCACGACCGCGATTGACTACGTGAACGGTTCGCCGCACCTCGGCCACGCCTACGAGAAGGTCTTGACGGACGTCATTGCCCGATTCCGCCGCGCGATGGGCGACCACGTTTACTTCCTCACCGGCGTGGACGAACACGGCCAGAAAGTCCAGCAAAGCGCCCGCAAACGCGGCATCACGCCACAACAACTGTGCGACGAAGTCTCCGGAGAATTCCGCGCCCTCTGCGCCAAACTCGCCATCTCCAACGACGACTTCATCCGCACCACCGAACCGCGTCACAAGAACGTCGTCCGCCAACTCCTGCAAAAACTCCACGACAAGGGCGAAATCTACAAAGCCGAATACAAAGGCTTTTATTCCACGCGCCAGGAGCAGTTTTTACAGGAAAAAGACCGCAACCCCGACGGCACCTGGCCGGAGATCTTCGGCGACGTCACCGAAATCACCGAAAGCAACTACTTCTTCAAACTGCGCGCCTACCAGGACTGGCTGATCGATTTCCTCAAAACCAACGAAGACTTCGTGTTTCCCCGCTACCGCCAGAAGCAGGTGCTGGAATTTTTGTCCGAACCGCTCAACGACCTCTGCATCTCGCGACCGAAGGACCGCCTCGGGTGGGGCATCCCGCTGCCCTTCGACGAGGATTTTGTGACCTACGTGTGGTTCGACGCGCTGGTCAACTACTACTCCGCCGTGATCGACAAACCGGGCGTGTGGCCGGCCGACTTCCACGTCATCGGCAAGGACATCCTCGTGCCGCCGCACGCCGTTTACTGGCCGATCATGCTGAAAGCGCTCGGCGTGGAACCGCCGCGCTCGCTGCTCGCCCACGGCTGGTGGTCGATCAACGGCAGCAAGATGTCCAAGAGCACCGGCAATTTCGTGGAGCCGGTGAGCTTCGCCGACCAGTACGGCGTCGATGCGCTGCGCTACTTCCTCATCCGCGAGATGAGCGTGGGGCAGGACAGCGATTTCTCGCTCCAGCAATTCCTCGCCCGCTACAACGCCGAACTCGCCAACAACCTCGGCAACCTTGTCAACCGCACGCTCAACATGACCAACCGCTTCGCCGGCGGCGTGATCCCTTCCGCCGCGTCCGCCGCCGCGCTCGCGCCCGAGACGGAGCTGAAAACGCTTTGGGAAAAGACGCGCGCGGAGGTGATCGGGCTGAACGAGGGATTCCAGTTCCACATCGCGCTGGAACGCACCTTCGGTTTCATCACCGCGACCAACCGCTACGTCGAGCAACGCGCCCCGTGGAAGCTCGGCAAGTCCGCCGCTGCCGCCGATCAGGCGCTGCTGCGCACCTCGCTCGCCACGATGGCCGAGGCGCTGCGCCTGGGCGTGACGCTCCTCGTGGCCGTGATGCCCGCCACCGTCGAAAAGGTGTACGGTGTCCTCGGATACAAACCGGCGTCCGGTCCGGAAAGCGCCGCCACCGGCGCCGGCTGGCGCGACGAACTCGTGTGGGGCGACCGCCTCACCGGTTCGAAGGTGGCCGGGACGGCGATCCTGTTCCCGCGACCGCAGACGGATACGAAATCGAAGTGACCAGGGGAACTCCTGCAATTCCTTTTTTACCGCGAAGGACGCGAAGGATGCGAAGACCAGGAAAATCGGGACATTGGCACTTGGCGCACTTGACGCACTTGGCATCCTTCGCGTCCTTCGCGGTAAAAAAGGAATTGCGGGAGTTCCCCCAGGCGTCCGGTCTCCGTGCCACTGTGTCTCTGTGGTTAATTCCGAACCGGACATTCGCACAATGACCATCCTTCCGATCCATCCCGCCGGGAATGCCACGCCGGAGGCGCTGGGAGCGTTTCTGGAAAAATGCCGCGAGATGGCGGTGCGCGACGGACGGGCGAAGCTGGCGAGCATCACGCTGGCGGTGGATGCGCTCGACCCGCTGGCGGTGCTGGAGTCGATATTCGAGCCGGACGAACCGCATTTTTACACCGAACGTCCGGGCACGGAGAGCGCCCTTGCCGGAGCGGAGATTGCCATCGCCCACACGGCGCACGGACCTGACCGCTTCGTGCGGATACAACGCTTCATTGACGACACGCTTGCGCACACAATTGCGGTGGGCGACGTGGAGGCGCCTTTCGGCGGACCGCATTTTTTTACGACATTCACATTTCACGACGAGGTGGAGCCGGGCGAACCATTCGCCGCCGTCCACGTTTTTGTGCCACGCTGGCAAGTAGCGCGGGCCGGCGGCAGCGGCGGGGAGGGGGGGGGAGGGGTGACGACCGCCGTGGCCAACCTGCTGGTCGCGCCCGACGCCGATCTTGCCGCGCTCGCGGAGCGCGTCTGGCGAGCGCACGGGAAGTTCACGAATTTCGAGTATCGAAGTGGCGCGGGCGTCTCGCCCGCAACCGTTGCCTCTCCGCGTGGCGCGGGCGTCCCGCCCGCCTCGGTGGAAAGGGTTCTCCTGAAAGCGGGCGTCCCGCCCGCGCCACGTTCTGCGGAAAGCGGGCGTCCCGCCCGCATCAGTCAAGAGGTCACTGTTCCGGATGCCGTGAATGCCCTGCGACAGGCATCGGTGGAAATCCGGAATCGCGGATATCTCCCGCACTGGACCTGTGAGGGAGCGATCTATGCGGTCAATTTCCGATTGGTCGATTCGTTGCCGAAACATGTGCTTGTCGGCTGGATGACCGAACGTGATGACATCGTCCGGAGAGCGGAGGCGGCGGGGCGGCCATTGAGCCTGACAGAACAGGGACGGCTCGATGAACTGTATTCGGAACGAGTCGAAGCTTACCTGGATTCGGGCGAGGGAGAATGCTGGCTGGCCAGAAATGAAATCGCCGCGCTGGTGCATGATGCCATCCTGCATTTCCATGGCGAACGCTACGAGTTACTGGCCTGGTGCATCATGCCGAACCATGTGCATGTGATCTTGCGTCCTTTTAACGGATACACCCTGAAATCGATTGTGCATAGCTGGAAGTCCTGGACTGCACATCAGGCCAATCGTTGTCTGGAGAGAACCGGTGCGTTTTGGCAGGAAGAGTACTACGATCATCTTGTCCGGGATGAGGCGGACTATGAACATGCTCTTGAGTATCTGTTGGCGAATCCCGTGAAGGCAGGGCTGCGAGACTGGCAATGGGTGGGGAAAAGTGGCGGGGGGGGAGCCCCCCCCACCGGGGGACGGGGTTTCTGGAGATAGGGGGGGGCGGCCCCCCCAACCAGGGAGG
>JAISAX010000092.1 GCA_031266495.1 Opitutaceae bacterium | reverse complement strand
TTCCTGTTGCCCTGCGAGTCCGGAAATCAGCCCAGGCGGTCCAGTGTATTTCCAATCTGCGCACACTGGCGATCGGGCACTCCCTTTTCCGCAACGAATTCAATGGCCAGTCGCCCCCCGGAAACGCCCAGCCGGCGCATCCACTTGCCAACGGCCATAACGCCCCCGGCCTCGCGTTGCTCCGCCGCTATTACAAACCCGCGGCGGAAGATTACGTTTATACCAAAAATCCCACGACATACATCATCGAGAAAACCGAGTTGTGCCCGGGGGCGTATTCGCCCGACACCCGCGCCAACAACGCCAATCCCGACCGGGGACCCGATTACGGCATGCTTTGCAACAACCCCGGCACCAACCCGGATGGCTCTGGCAACAATCTCGGCAGCAGTCCGGCCAACATCGCCCTCAAGTACGATTCCTTTTACGAAGCCCCGTCACGAACGCCGCTGATGTGGGACGCGTGGCAAGGCATCTGGAGTTCAAACCCGCTCAAGTATTTCCCGCCGCGTCATGGCGGCGGCAACGGGATCAACGTGGCCTTCCTGGACAACCACGTCGCCTACCTCCCGCGAACGGACGGACGGCTCCGCAAGGATTGGTGGAATCACGTCTATAAAAACCCTGCTCCGGACGATTCCCTGCTCGGCCAGGGCGAACCACTCGTTTCCGAAACCCGCTGATTTCGCCGCGAAAATGTTGCTCCGCAAAACAAGCGCACCCTGCGCCCTTCTTGCCTGCCTGCTCATACTGGCGGATGGCATCCGGTGGAGCACGGCGGCAGCAACGGATGCCCCGCCCCCCCCGCGCCACTCCGTCGATCAATCATGGCCGCAGCGCTGGACGGAGCACCTCGACAACGATGTCCTCCCGTTCTGGACAGCACAAACCACGAAATCCGCCTCCCTCGTTTCCCGTCTGCGCACACTCCATGTTCTTGCAATCGCCATCTCGCGCGAGCCGGACGCCGCCATCCGCCAGCGGTTGCAAGAGAAATTTGAATACGGCCTGGCCGAAACCATAAGCCAATTCCACGACCCGCACTCCGGTGACTGGCGATCTTCGGCAACCGTTGCCGACGCTCCGGGAAACCCGAAATCCACGGCCGACCAGGCATGGGCCTCGCTCCTGCTCGCCGACATCCACCTGCGCGTCCGTCATGAAACATCATTACGCCTGGCGCGGGCAACCCTCGCCCGCATCGATTCCCTCGCGCACGACGGAAAACACGGAGGCTACTTCCTGTCGTATCCAGCAAATGAATGCACCCGGAACGGCCACGAATCCTCACGAAAGCACGCGCCCACCCAGTTGCATGTTCTCCTTGCTCTCGCCAACCTCCACCTCGCCAACCCGCAGGACACGTTAATTCGCGCGCGCCTTGAAGAACTCCTTCTCCACATCCCCCGCTTTGTCTCTCCCGAAAGCGGGCATGTGCGCTGGGCGCTGGCGCGGGACTGGACCCCCGCCGACTTTGAACGGCCCATCAACAATCAGACCCTTTATGGGCAGAATGCGGAGACCATCACCTATCTCCTTGCCGCCCAGGCCGCCCTTGATCGCCCCCGGGGCGACATTCTCCCGCTGCTTGAAAAAATCGCCCGGGGGCTGATTCGCGACGGCATCAGCCCCGAAGGCGCCGTGTATTATCTGGGACCGATGAACGGCCCCGCCACCGACCAACGCATCTGGTGGTGGCCCCAGGTCGAAACCGCCGCCGCCCTCTGGCAACTGCATCAAATCACCGGAAACAACATTTACCGCGAAACCTTCGACAAAGTCAGCGCATGGACTTTTTCCCATTTCATCCCTCCGGAAAATCCGGGCCGCTGGCACACGCTCCGCACTGCCGGCGGCCAACCGCCCCCACGCGCGGACGCTGTCGCAGCCAGCGAACTACAAACCGGTTTCCATGTCGCCCGCTGCATCCTCGCGATAAAGGAAAAGCGACATCCCGCCCGCCCCGGCGACCCCGGATTTTCTGAACGAGTTCAAACGACATGCCATTGAGGCAACCGATCCCCCATGCTTCCTGCTTGCGCAACATGGACAAACCCGCCCCGCCCTTCCCGGCTCTTTCCGCCCTCCTCGCCCTTCTTCTGCCGGTGCTGCCCTTCGCCGCTCCGCCTTCCGTAACCGCCGCCGCAGCCGCAACCGCGCCAGGCGCCGGCTTCGCCGCGCAACTCGACGCCCTTCGCGACCGCCTTTCCGAACCTGACATCGCCGCGATCCTTGCCCGCGCCGACGCACTCGCGGGCAGCCCCGTCCTGGAACGCTCGTTCTCGATGGCGCAAATGGCGGAGCTTTCCGCCGCCCCCGACCGCCGCACCTCCGACGCCCGTAACAAAGGCGAAGGCGTCCGCGGACGCCTCTCCGATGCCGACGCGGAAAAATTCGCCATGGCCTCCGCCGACATGGGCATGTCGAGCAGGATGCTTCAGGAACTCCCGCTCCTCGCCGCCGCCTGGCGCCTCACCGGCAAGGAACCGCTCCGCGACCACCTCGCGCGCCAGCTCCGCGAACTCGTCACATGGAAACCCTTCCAGCGCCCCGGCTGGACGCTCGCCTCCCGCAACGACCCGCTGCCGGCGCGTGGCGACGGCGTGTGGCTCGCCACCGGCACCCTGCTCCAGGCGCTCGCCATCATGCTGGAAATTCTCCCTCCCGACGCTCTCCCCGCCGATCTCGACGCCGCCGTCCGCCAGCGCATGGCGGAGGAAATCCGCCTCACGTTCAGCGACTGGACGGACGGCGTCCCGTGGTACGTGAAGAGCGGCAAGGCCAACTCCAACCAGTGGGTCGTGCCCGCCGGCGGCATGCTCGTCGGCGCCGCCGCCCTCGGCCGCGACCGGTTTTCCGACGCGTATCGGCTCGGCACTGACAGCCTCCGCCGCAGCCTCGCGCTCGCCGGCAACGACGGCTCTCTCAACGAAGGCTACACCTACGGCATGGCCTGGACGAGTTTCTCGCTCCTCCTCGCCCGCCACTTCGCCCTGCGGGCCGGAGACGACACGTTTGCCGGCCAGCCCTTTTTCCGGAATTTCCCCGGCTGGATGGCGCTCAACTTCCAGCCCGGCGGCAACCCCGTCAATGCCTTCGACGGATTCAACGCCCAGCGCGGCAACCGCGCCCTCACCGATCTCACCCGACTGGCCGGCGTATCCGGCAGCGCCCCGCTCGCCTGGGCCGTGCGCCACGAACTCGGCTCCATCCGCCACGATTTCTTCGGCCTCATTACCCTCGGCGAACTCGCCCGCGCCGCCGGCCGGATCACGCCCCCGCCGACCTCCGGACTCTTCCGGCGCTCGCACATGTTTGTCTGGCGCCAGTCGTGGGACCACTCCGCATCCGGACTCTGGATACGCGGCGGCGATGCCGATGATTTTCACACCCACCACGACCGCGGCCATGTCAACTTCATCGTCGCCGGCACGCCCGTCCTCATCGAATCCGGCACGCCCGGTTATGCCAGCAAACGCAAGCGCCCCGACTACAACTCCGCCCTCGGCCACAACGTCCTCACCATCGACGGCGATGCCTTCCCTCTGGCCGCGCCCGCGCCGGTCACTGTTCTTCGCGACACTCCCGACGGAGGCGAGGTGTCCGTCGATCTCCGGCAAGTTTACCCGAAACTTTCCAAAGCCCGCCGTACCGTCGCCTGGACGCCGCGCACCCTGCACGTCACCGACACGCTCGCCGCCTCCTCCGCCGCCGCATCCGTCACACCCGCCTGGCGCTGGCACTTCGCCAGCGCCGAACCCGCCCGCATCGAACGCATCGACGAACGCCGTTACCGCATCGGCATCCCGGCCGGTCGCATTGTTTTCCCCGGCTGGATCGGACCCTGGCAGGACCCGGATTTACCGCGTCCGGAGGCGGACGACATTCTCCTCACCGCTGCCGTCGCGATGGAAATCGCCGCCACCGTCCCGCTCACGATCGAATCCGTCACTCATCCCGACC
The DNA here is from genome assembly GCA_031266495.1 of Opitutaceae bacterium. Next base: position 164 of record JAISAX010000092.1, on the reverse strand, counting down.
ACACGCTCAAATTCCGTCGTCAGGAAAATCCGCATACAACGCTCGTCGTCCGCGCGCCGCAGGCGGTTGAAAACCTCACCATCACCACCACCATCGACGTCACGCCGCCCGCCTCCCGATAAAAAACGCCCACTCCCCATTCTTAATTATTAATTATTAATTCT
>JAISAX010000950.1 GCA_031266495.1 Opitutaceae bacterium | reverse complement strand
GGGGGGGGCGGGGGGCGTCTGCTGCCAGCCGGCCGGCGGCACCGGAGACAGCGGAGGCGCGGTGTAGCCGTCGGGCTGCACCGGCGTGAGCGGAGTCGAGGTATTGCCGCCGACGACTCCCTCTCCGGAAGGCGGCGGCGCGAGCGGAGTCCGGGCACGGCGGGCGGCTTCCTGGAGGCTGAGGCGCAAGGTCTCGCGCTCCGTCTTGAGCTGGCTGTTTTCCCGGCGCAGGGCGTCGATCTCGTTTTGCAGGGCGGCGTTGCCGGACTGGTTTTCGGTCAGCAGGCTGGGCACCGTGCGGGCAAATTCCCGGGTGGCGGCGTCGATCTGCACGCGAACCTTTTCCGCCTGGGGAGAATTGATACGCAGGTCGCGAAACCGGCGGTAATGATAGATCGCGGCCAGCGGATCCTTCATGTGTCGCTGGTAGAGGATGCCCGCCTCGAGGTGGGATTCGGGCGCGTTGTCGTCGCCGCGCTCGGCGATCACTTTCAGAAATTCCTTGAGCGCATCGCCGTCGCGCCCCTGGCGTACGAGTTCCTTGCCGCGCCGGAAGGCCGGTTCGTCCACCTCGGCGGTGTACGGGGCGGCCGGACGGGGTTCGCATCCGGCGAGCAGCGTCAGCGTCGCCAGCAGCGCAGCCAGCGCGAGCAGGGCGGGCAGCAACCTTCCGGAAAACGAAAATCTTCTCATGAAAACGTCAGGCACGGAAAATGAATTGATGGATGCGGGTTTGCTTCCAAGTCTCGCAAACTTCCCTCTGACTCAAATCCTAAATGGCTCTCGCACCCAAATCCGTTCTCGCCCACGCCCGCGAATGCCTGCAAATCGAGCAGGACGCCATCGAGGCGACCCGCGCGAGTCTTGATGCCGATTTCGTGAGCGTCGCCCGGGCCGTGCAATCGGCGATCGCAGGCGGTCGCAAGCTGATCTTCACCGGCGTCGGCAAGTCGGCGCACATCTCGGTCAAGCTGACGGGCACGTTCAACAGCACCGGCATCCCGTCCTGTTTTCTCGACGCCACCCAGGCGCTGCACGGCGACCTCGGCCTGTGCGGCGAGGGCGACGTGGTTATCCTGCTGAGCAACAGCGGGCAATCCGAGGAAGTCATCCGGCTCGTCACGCTCCTGAAGCGGTTTGGCGTCGTGCTCGTGGCGTTTACCAGCAATCCGGATTCCGAACTCGCCCGTCATGCGTCGTTGCGGCTCCTCTACCGGGTGCCGCGGGAGGCGTGTCCGCTGGGCATCGCGCCCACGGCGAGCACCACGGCGGCGCTCGCGCTTGGCGACGCCCTCGCGATGGTGCTGCTCCGGGAGCGCGGCCTCACGCGCAGCGATTTCGCCCGCTTCCACCCCGCCGGCAACCTCGGCCGCATCCTGCTGCTGCGCGTCAGCGACATCATGCGCAGCGGCGACCGGCTGCCGACCGCGCCGGAGACGGTGACGCTCCAGGAGGCGATCCTGCGCATGACCAGGGCCAAGAGCGGCTCCATCGCGCTGCTCGCCCCGAAAACCGGCAAGCTCGCCGGCATCCTCACCGACGGCGATTTCCGCCGCGCCGCGCTCACCGGGCCGGATTTCCTGACGCAGCCGGTCGGCACGTTCATGACGCGTTCGCCGAAAACCATCCGGGACGATGCGCTCGGTGTCGATGCCCTCCGCCTTTTCGAACAGCACAAGATCGACGACCTGATTGTCGTTGACCGGGCAGGCCGCCCGGTCGGCCTCGTTGACGGCCAGGATCTGCCAAAACTCAAAATTGTATGACCAAAAACACTACATACGGCAACATCGGCAAGAGCGATAACATCGGCAAGAGCGTCGGCACCAGCGGCAGCGGCAGCGCCAGATCCAGCGGCAGTGTCTCGCGGGGCGAGCCGGTCCGGGTCGCGATTATCGGCATGGGCGGATTCGCCGGTGTCCATCAAAATGCGCTGGTGAAGCTCGAGGAGCTTGGCCAGGCACGGCTCGTCGCCGCCTGCGACCCGCATCCCGAAGCCTTCGCGAACGAGCAGGAACGCTGGCGTTTCGCGGCCCGCGGCGTGCGCGTTTTTGGCGATTACCGCGAATTGCTCGATGCCTGCGGCGCGGAGCTTGACCTGATTGTCATCCCCACGCCGATCTCGCTCCACGCCGGGATGCACCGCGCCGCCGTCGAACGCGGCATCCCCGTTTACCTGGAAAAACCGCCCACCCTCGATCCCGCCGAGCTGGAGTCGATGATCGCCGCCGACCGCGTCGCGAAAAAGGCCACGTTCGTCGGTTTCAATTTCATTATCGAAAAGCCCCGCACCGCGCTCAAGCGGCGCATCCTCGCCGGCGAATTTGGCGCGCTCACCGACGTGCGCCTGCTCGCGCAGTGGCCGCGCACCGCCGCCTATTTCTCGCGCAACAACTGGGCCGCCCGTCTCCGCGTGCCCGACGGACGCCTGCTGCTCGACTCGTGTTTCGGCAATGCCATGGCCCACTACGTGCACAACACCCTTTACTGGGCCGGCCCCGCCGCCGTGCTCGACTGGGCGACGCTCGCGCAGGTGAAGGCCGAGCTTTACCGCGGCAACGAGATCGAGGGCACCGACACGTTTTTCACGCAGGCCGTCACGGCGACCGGCGCCACGATCCGCATCGCGCTCACGCACGCCTGCCCGGAGCCGCACATCCACCACGAAACCCTCGTCCTCGAAAAAGCCCGCATCCGCTATGTCGTGGGTTCGCATTACGAAATCGCCTGGAACGACGGACGCACCGAACGCCAGACGCTCCCGCCCTTCGACACGCTCGTGGAAAACCACCTCGAATACTACCGTTACCTGCGCGGCGAGGCCGACCGCCCCGCGACGCGCCTGGAAGACAGCCGCGCCTTCGTGCATTTCAACGGCCTTTCGTATGTCGCCAGCGGCGAGATCACCACGATCCCGGCCACCGCGCGGCATTTCGTGCGCGACGAAAAAGACCAGCGCAACTACCTCGACGTGACCGGGCTGGCCGGCGCCATGCAGGCGTTTCTGGACGAAGGCCGCTGGCCGAGCGAGACCTGCGGCTGGCCGCGGCAGCATCCGGCCACCGTGGTGGCGCCTTCAGACATCACCCGCCTCGGCGAGACGATCACGCGGATCACGGGCGCGTGATCCGGAGGGGCGTCGCCGCTCTCAGCGCAGCGCCTCCCGCACCACCCACGCGGCGAAACCGAGCAGGACCACGCCGAAGGCGCGCGGCAGCCAGCGTTGCGCCCGGGCCAGTTGCCTCGCCACCGGCGGAAACAGCAACGCCCACGTGATCAGCAACCACAGGACGGCGCCGTGCACGACGACCGTGACCGGCATGAGCACGCGCCACTGCCAGGCCGACTCCGCCGTCACGAACTGCGAGAACAGGCTCACGAAAAAAACGAACACTTTCACGTTGGTGACGTTGCACAAAAACCCTTCCGTGAACCCCGCCGCCGCCTGTTTGCGGTCGCGGCCGGCAGGGCGGTGCCGGCGGATGGCTGCTTCCGCCGCATCTGCCGCCACCGGCCGGGCCAGCAAGGCTTTCAGGCCGACCCAGGCCAGAAATACCGCCCCGGCGAGCTGGATTGTCCGCAACACGAGGGCAGGCGCCACCGCCAGCCCGAGCGACAGCACCGTCACCTGAACGCCAAGCCCCGCCGCAATGCCCCAACCCGTGGCGAAAGCCCGTGCGCGCGAGCCGCTCATGCTGTTCCTGACAATGAGAAAAAAGTCCGGCCCCGGACTCAGCAACCCGACCGTGAGGATGCCCAGAAGTGTGACCAGTTGAGGGAACATGAATGTCGGCGAGCGAAGCATTCCCGCCGACGGTTGTCCAAGCCGGATTCGGGCCAGGGGCGGGCAGGCGGGCAGGGGTGTAATTGCGATTGGTAGCAGAAGGTCATGAAAGAAGGAAAGGGAGGGGTGATGAACAAGAGTCCAGGGAAAAGCAGGGCAACGTGAAGAGATCACGATTTCCCCTGGCTTGCCAACTCCCGCGACCTCCCGCAATTACCCGCAATTACCCCCGCCCTGCATCTTCGCCGGATTGGCTTTCTTTTTGCATTGCCCCCGGCAAGCCGGCAGTCAGAGCCGACGGAGTTGTGCGATGGGGATGCCGGTGATTTCGGCGATGTCTTCCGACAAAAACCCTTTGGCGATCATCTTGCGGGCATGGGCCAGATTGGCATTGGCTTCCCCCTCGGCGAGGCCTTCGGCTTTACCCTTGGCTTCCCCCTCGGCAAGGCCCTTGGCGAGGCCGAGGGCTTCTCCCTTGGCCAACCCCGCGTCAAACATGCCGATGGAGCGGCTGCGTTCGAGGCGGATGGCATCCCAGTATCCATCATAGGTGCGCAGTTGCTCGGGCGTGAAGGCGGCTCGCTCAAGATAATCCAGCGCTTTTTTCGTCTCCTTTGTCGCCAGCAATTCCTTTGGCGGCTCCTGCGTCGTGTCGTTGATCGCCGTCAGGAACAGCAGCCACAATTGCTCGAACTTTTTTTCGGCACGGCGCTGTGGTTTGAATTTCGGCAGCTCCACAAAGATCAGTTCGATGCC
>JAISAX010000917.1 GCA_031266495.1 Opitutaceae bacterium | reverse complement strand
GCTGCGGCGGGGGCCGGCGGGGGGGCGGGGGGGGGGGGGGGCGGGGGGGGGGGGCCCCCCCCCCCCCCGGCACGGGAAACAAACGCATTTGCTGCGGCTGCGCCTGCGACGATGTCTCTGCCGAAGCCATCTCCGGTGTCCCGGCCAGTGGCTATGGTGGGGCTGACGCCGGCATCCAGCATCGCCGTCGGCACCTCCCCCGCGCCGCGCGCCTCCCGTTTGTCGGACGAACGCAGCTCGACAGACAAATTGCCAGCCATCGAATTCACCTTCGACCAGCAGACGGGGCCACACGACTACGTTTACCGGTCGGCCACAGACGGGATATCGCCAGGTCTGGGTGCAGGCGCAGCCCCCCCCGAGGCAGCGCCTGCACCGCTGGCGAGAAGATCGTTCTCGGATTTTTCGAGTAACAAAATAGCGGATACCGATCTTTCGGGCAACTCCAACCCCGCCCTGACCGGAGGACACGCAGCGCTGAAACCGTTCCTTGCTGCCGAAAGCAAATCGTCTCCAACCCGTCTGATGGAGCTTCAGGGAACCTTCGACAAACTTCCCACGCGACGCCAGGCAGACGGGGAGAAACCCGATAGTGACCAGCCGCAAAGCCGGACGCAGCAACTCGCAAGCAAAGGCCGCGCTCAATACCTTGCGGGCGACCTTGATGGCGCCCAGGAGACATTCCGCCATCTGGAAACGATTTCCGGCAGCGACCCTGCCGCGAAGTATTTTTTGCGGCGCATTACCGAGCAAAAAGCTTCCGCGGGCAAAGCCGACCGCGAAGCAACCCTGGCGCTCACCATGCAAACGGTTACCGAGTCGTGGCAACGTCCCGGAATTGCCCCTTCCCCCCCCCCCCCCCGGTATCCAGACCCGTCCGGCCCGAAACCCTCACACTGGAAACCCCCTTCAGCACCTTCTCGCTCAACGTCAGCGATGCCTCCTTCCGGCTCGCGGCGGAGGCGTTGCGGCGCGGACAGTGGCCCGACTCCACTCGCATCCGCCCCGAGGAGTTCGTCAACGCGCTCGCCTACAACGACCCTCCCCCCGCCGACGGCCAGGCCATCGCGCTCGCGCAGGAACAGGCGCGCCACCCCTTCGCCCACAACCGCAATCTGCTCCGGCTCAGCCTGCAAACCGCCAGCGCCGGACGTTCCTCGCGTCAACCGCTCAACCTTACGCTGCTCCTCGACACCTCCGGCTCGATGGAACGCCCCGACCGCCAGCAAACCGTGTCCGTCGCCCTCAACGCCCTCGCCGATGCCCTCCGCCCCGGCGACACCGTCAGCCTCCTCGGTTTCGCGCTTGCTCCGCGTCTCTACATCGGAGGCGCGGATGGCCCCGCCGCCGCCGGAGAGCTTCGCCGGATCGCCCGCGACGGCATCCCGCCCGAAGGCGGCACCAACCTGGAAACCGCGCTCGATGCCGCATGTAACCAGAATAGGAACACGCGCTCTCCCGCCTCCCTCAATCGCGTCGTGCTCCTCACCGACGGAGCCGCCAACCTCGGCGACGCCAACCCCGAAACCCTCGCCGCCATCGTCGAGAAAAACAAAAAACAGGGCATAACGCTCGATTGCTACGGCATCGGTTTCGACGGTTACAACGACGCCATGCTCGAAACCCTCGCCCGCGCCGCCCACGGCCGCTACGCCTGGATCAGCAACCCGGATGAGGCCCGGTCCGGTTTCGCCCAAAAACTCGCCGGCGCGCTCCGGGTCGCCGCGCAAAACGTGAAAGTGCAGGTCGAGTTCAACCCGGCCCGCGTCGTCTCGTATCGCCTGAGCGGTTACGAAAAACACCGGCTCTCCCGCGAGGATTTTCGCGACAACACCGTGGCCGCCGCCGAACTCGGCGCGGCGGAGAGCGGCACCGCCGTTTACACCTTTGAAACCCGTCCCGACGCCGACGGCGGCGCCGGCGACGCGGGCATCGTGCGCGTGCGTTACCAGGACCCGGCGACCGGCGATTACCACGAACGCGCCTGGAACATCCCGCACGACCCCGCCGCGCCCGCTTTCGATCAGGCCGCGCCCGGCGTGCAACTCGCCGCGACGGCGGCACTGTTGGCCGAACACCTTGCGGATACGGCATCGCCGTCGCCGTCGGCGTCTGCGTCGGCAAGTGGCGGCGTGCCGCTGGCGGCGCTCGCCGCCGGGTTGCGTCAGGCGCTGGCGGCGCATGGCGCGTTTCCCGCCAACGCGCAGTTGCTCGCCATGCTGGAGGAGGCAGCGCGTCTGGAGCGATGAAACCGGCCACCGTAACAACATTTGCCGGAACGGAGAGGCAACGCCTGCGGGCGAGACGCCCGCGCCACTTGTTCGTATCCATTTCCTTTTTACCATGATCAAACAACACCTCGACAAACGATATCTCACGCATCTCCTCGCGTTCCTGCTGCTGCTGCCGCTCGCGCTCGCAACGCAAGCCGCCGCCAGTCAAGCCGCCGCCGCATCCGCCGCGTCGCCGTCCGCCGCGCCCGCGGAGGGCGCGCAAATCTCGTTGCACGCCACAATCCCGGGCGACTCGGCAAAAACACCGGCGCTGGTCGGCCTCCGCGTCGAGCAAACGGTCGAAATAAAACCTTCGAACGTATCGTCCACCGCGAAGATCAAGGCGACGGTTTTGAACGGGAAAACGGATACGGTTTCATTGCGTATTTCACAAAAAACTACGGATGAGTTCGAAATCATCCGCGCGGAGGGGGAAAATGTCCGTGACTGGGCGTTGCGGCAGTCGTCCAACGGGGAGAGTTTTTTTGATGTGCGTCTGAAAAAACCGCTGGAAAAGGGAAAAACCGCGGAGGCTACCTTGTTCTTCTCCCGATGGACGCGCATACCGGCGCCAAAGGAGCGCTGGACATCCCATGTGCCGGTGCTTTCGGCGGGCGACGAATCCGGCGTGTTCGACGGCGTGTTGCGCATTTTGCGGGATGAATTCTTGCAGGTGACAGTGACGCCTTCGCCAGAACTCGTGCCCGTTGGCGCGGAGGTGGCGGCGGAGGGGGAGGGGGGGGGGCCGAAGAT
>JAISAX010000896.1 GCA_031266495.1 Opitutaceae bacterium | reverse complement strand
GCGCCGCGGGGGGGGGGGGGGGGGGGGGGGGGGGGGGGGGGGGGCGGGGGGGGGGGCGCGCCCCCCCCCCCCCCCCCCCGGGCCGGCGACGGGCGCTTCCCGCTCCAGGTCTTCAAGATGGCTCCGGCTACGGGCGCGGCGTATCGGCCGCCTCCCGTGTCTTCGTTGGGGGTGTCCCCTTCCAGCATCACCACGATGGCGATCTGCGGGTTTTCCACCGGGGCAAAGCCCGCGAACCAGGCGTAGTTGAGGGTGCCTCGGGTGCCGTCCGGCAGGGTTACGCTTTTCTGCGCGGTGCCCGTCTTGCCCGCGATCCGCAGGCCGGGAATCCGGAAGGGGGGGGTATTCAAGATGCGGGCGGTGCCGGTCAGGGGGACGTTCTCCATGCCGCGGAGTAGTTGCGCGAGGCCGGCGGGGGGGAGGTCGAGCGGCGCGCTGTGCCGCGGGGGGCGGGTCGGGTCGTGCAGGATGGTCGGCTGCGTGTGCGTCTCGCCGCGCGCGAGCGAGGCGATCAGGGTGGCCATGCCGAGGGGGGTTACGGTGACGTCGCCTTGTCCGATGGCCATGTTGGCCGTGTCTCCCGCAAACCATGATTCCATGCGGGCTTTTTTCTTCCATGCGGGGTCGGGGATGAGCATGGCGCCCGTTTCGTGGGGCAGTTCGATGCCGGTGCGCCGGTCCAGGCCGAAGCGGCGGGCTTCGGCGGCTATCGCTTCGGGGCCGGTCCGGATGCCGTATTCGTAAAAGAAGGTGTTGCAGCTTTTCTCGATGGCCTGGGCGAAGGTGATGGGGCCGCGGTCCCGGTGGTTGCGGCAGACAAAGGTGCGTCCGCCGATGCGATAGTAGCCGGTGCATTCGACGGTGCTTTCCGGCGTGATGACGCCGGTCCGGAGGCCGGCCATCGCCGTCACGAGCTTGAAGGTGGAGCCGGGGGCCCAGGTGCCGCTGATGGCGCGGTTGCTCCAGGCTCCTTGCGCTTCGATGCGGGCGCTGGCGGCAAAGGTGAGGCGGGGGGAGAAGGCGTTGAGGTCGTAGGCGGGCTGGCTGGCGAGGACGAGGGTCTCGCCGGTGCGCACGTCGAGGGCGACGGCCGCACCTTTGAGGCCGGTGGCGCGCATGGCTTTTTCGGCGGCGGTCTGGAGGTCGATGTCGATGCTCGTCATGAGGTCGCCGCCCTGGACGGGCTGGCGGCGGTCGAGCGCGGGTTCGACGCGGTAGCCGGCCGGGTCCACGAGGTGGATGCTGCCGCCGGTCTGGCCCTGGAGGCGGTCGTCGAACTGTTTTTCGAGTCCGTCGCGTCCGATGGTGCCTTTCATGCGGAAGGTCGTCAGGTCGGAGCCGGGGAAACTTTCGTCAACGGCAAGGTCGTCGTTGATCGAGACGTAGCCGAGGACGTGCGCCGCCGCCGTTCCGTAGGGGTACCGGCGGACGCTCGAGGTGTAGAGCTGGAGGGGCGAGGCGACGGGGAGTTGCTCGATGAGGCGCGCGGCTTCCTTGTCCGTGAGGTCCTCGACGAGCACGTACGGGAGGATGCGTTGCTGGTCGTAGTGGCTGGTGAGGTCTTTGGCGGCGACGTGGTCCTCGCGTCCGAGGATGGCGTTGACTTTGTCAAGGTAGCGCTGGACGACCGCATAGCGGGCTATGAGTTCGAGTTCGGTGGAGCTGGGGAGGTTGCGGTCGTCGGCTTCGCGGTAGTTTTTGCGGATGACAAGGTACTCGCGGCGAAATTCTTTCCGGAGTTCGTCGAGGTAGAGCGTGACGGCGAAGCGAGGGCGGTTGCCGACGAGCAGGCGGCCTTCGCGGTCGTAGATGTTGCCGCGCGGCCCCGGCACGAGTATGCGGCGCCGGTTTTGCACTTTTTCCTGCTCGCTGTATTCGCCGGCGCGGAGGAGTTGCCGGTAGGCCAGGCCGGCGGCGAGCACCAGGACGAGCGCGGCCACGATGTAATTGAAAAACATGACTCGCGGGTTGTATCCGCTGAAGGCCTGGACGAGGCCTCCGGATCCGGGACGTTTTTCAACAGGCGTTGGCATGGGCGGAGCGCGGCGAGCGGGTGGAGGCGGGAGGGAGGGGGGGGGTCACTGGAGGCGATGCGGTTGTTCCGGCCAGTTGGCGTCGAGCAGCCCGAGGATCCGCAGTTGCAGGGCGAAGTACCACGGCGCGACGAGCACGATGACAACCTGCGAAAGCACCAGATCGGCCATCCAGCGCATCCAGCCGATGGCAGGATCGGGCCACGAGGCCGTGTGGAGGACGCCGAGGACGAGCATGAAGGCGAGGTTGAAAAACAGCGCCATGACCACGCCCACCAGCGTCTCGCGCACCGGCAGGCGCGGCCGCAGGCAACCGGTGCACACGTGCGCGGCCGCGAACATGAACGCATGGAGGCCAAACGGCACCGGCGTCATTGCATCGCAAAACAGGCCAGTCAAGAGGGTGAGCGCCAGACCTTCGCGCGGCCCGGCCCGCAGGACGGGAAACACGACCAGCAGCCCGCCGACCCAGGCGCTCACCCCGAACCGCGCCAGCACCTGGTTCAGTTGTCCGGCCAGCCACAGCAACAGCAAGGCGGCGAGCAGGAGAAGGGCGAAACGACGGAGTCCGGATGGCACGTTGCGGAAAGGCTGAAGGCTGAAGGCGGAAGGCGGAAAATTGACCGCGAAGGATGCGAAGGTTGCGAAGAACGGAAATAGTAAAACCGGGAAAGATCAGTCAATCCGTCGGGATGGACCCGCAGGGGCGCACGTGAAGTGCGCCCCTGCAAAAAAGCATGACGGTGGTAATCTCATCTTCGCATCCTTCGCACTCTTCGCGGTCAAAAATCAGCCTTCAGCCTTCAGGTTTCAGCCTTCAGTTTTTCGGGCTTTCAGGCTTTTCCCCGATCGGCACGAGCACGGCGACTTCGTCGAGCCGGGCGAGACGCGGATCGAGCGCCACGCGGCCGGTCTTGAAGAGGCCGTCGGCGCCCGGCTCGACGGTCGTCACCTCGCCGATGACGAGGCCGGGCGGGAACACGCCGCCGATGCCCGCCGTGAGCAGGCGGCGCGGGTTGGCGGGGGTCGCGAAAATATCCAGCGGCACAAATTCCAGCACGCCGCCGGGCGGGGCCAGCGGCAGGTTGGCGCCGCCCTGGTAGCTCACCGGATGCGTGTCGCCCTCGAACACCGCGGCAATCCGCACGCCGGGGCTGCTCAGCAGTTCGACGACGGAGGTGTAGGCGTGCACTTCCGTCACGCGCCCCGCCACGCCGCCGCCGTAGATCACCGGGGCGCCCGCCGTGATGCCGTGGTTGGCGCCTTTGCGGATCACCATGCGTTGCCAGAATGCGTTGAAATCGCGGCGAACCACCCGCGCCGGTTCCGTGCGCCAGGAGGGCCAGGAGGGCAGCCTCAACAACGCCTCCAGCCGGGCCTGCGCGGCGAGCAGGGCGGCGTTTTGTTGCAGGGTGACCTCGTGCGAGGCGTTGAGGCGCGCCTGGTCGCGTCCGGCCTGGATGAGTTCGTTGGTCGAACGGGTTTTCAACGCCCAGAAATCCTGCAGGTCGCGGATGATCGAGGTCGTCGCGTCCACCGGAGCCTGCATTTCGTAAAAACTGATTCGCGCGAACCGTTTCACCACCATCGGCGCCACCAGCCACGCCGCCAGCACCACCCCGAGAACGAGGAAGGGTCGGGCCTGGTCAAAACGGCGTCGGCGGCGGTCGGGCATGACGGAGGGGGGGGGAGGGGACGAAATGCGTCAGGACCTTCCGGCGGGGGATCGGTGAATCAGTGGATCAGTGGAGTGGAAATCGAGAATCGAGAATCGAAAATCCAGTCAGACGTTCTGCAAGACCCAGTTGAGGTCATTGAGGACGGCGCCGGTGCCGTTGGCCACGGCGGAGAGGGGGTCTTCGGCGACGATCACGGGCAGGCCGGTGCGTTCGCTGAGGAGGCGGTCGATGCCGCGGATGAGGGCGCCGCCGCCGGCCATGACAAAGCCGCGGTCCACGAGGTCGGCGGAGAGTTCGGGCGGGCAACGTTCGAGGGTCGAGCGCACGGCGTCCACGATGGACGCGATCGGGTCACTCAGCGCCTCGCGGATTTCCTGCGAGGTGATGTGGATGGTTTTCGGGAGGCCGGCCACGGAATCGCGGCCCTTGACTTCCATGGAAAGCTCCTCTTCGAGCGGATAGGCCGAGCCGACGCGCATCTTGATTTCCTCGGCGGTGCGTTCGCCGATGAGCAGGTTGTAGGCGCGTTTCATGTAGTTGACGATGGCGCTGTCGAGTTCGTCGCCCGCCACGCGGATCGATTTTGAAAACACGATGCCCGAGAGCGAGATGATGGCGATCTCGGTGGTGCCGCCGCCGATGTCCACGATCATGTTGGCGGCCGGTTCGTCGATGGGCAGCCCCACGCCGATGGCGGCGGCCATGGGCTCGGGGATGGTGATGACGTGGCGCGCCCCGGCGTGCGTGGCGGAGTCCTTGACGGCGCGCTTTTCCACCTCGGTGATGCCGGAGGGGATCGCAATGACGACCCGCGGCGCCACCATGCGCAGGGCGTTGTTGTGCGTCTTCTTGATGAAGTAGCGCAGCATCGCCTCGGTGACGTCGAAATCGGCGATGACGCCGTCCTTCATGGGCCGGATGGCGGTGATGTTGCCGGGGGTGCGGCCGAGCATGCGTTTGGCCTCGTCGCCCACCGCGCGGACTTTGCGGGTGGAGGTATCGAGCGCCACTACGCTGGGCTCGCGCATGACGATGCCCTTGTCCTTCATATAGACGAGCGTGTTGGCCGTGCCGAGGTCGATACCGATGTCGTTGGTGAAGTATCCGAAAAGGGACGAAGCCATATTGCAGTGTAAATGGGTGAATACCGTGCGGTTGAACGGCGGGTTCTGCGGGAGGAAACGGGCGCGTCCCCCGGGTGTCAAAGGGGAAACGCGGGAGCCCGGAAACCGGGCGGAGAATGCGCAAGGACTCCCGCCTGCGCCTGCGCTACCGGCAATCAGAGCCGACGGAGTTGTGCCAGGGAGATGCCGGTAATGTCGGCGATGTCTTCCGGAGAAAACCCTTTGGCCTTCATTTTGCGGGCATGGGTCAGGTTGGCATTGGCTTCTCCCTCGGCGAGGCCCTCGGCCTTGCCTTTTTCGATGCCGATGGCTTCCCCCTCGGCCTTGCCCTTGGCGATGCCGATGGCTTCTCCCTCGGCGAGGCCTTTCTCGATGCCGAGAGCTTCTCCCTCGGCTTTGCCTTTCTCGATGCCGAGGGCTTTGCCCTTGGCGAGGCCCGCGTCGAACATGCCGACGGAACGGCTGCGTTCGAGGCGGATGGCGTCCCAATACCCATCGTAGGTGCGCAGTTGTCCGGGCGTGTAGGCGGCTCGCTCAAGACAGTCCAGCGCCTTCTTCGTCTCCTTCGTCGCCAGCAATTCCTTTGGCGGCTCTTGCGTCGTGTCGTTGATCGCCGTCAGGAACAGCAGCCACAATTGCTCGAACTTTTTTTCGGCCCGGCGCTGCGGCTTGAACTTCGGCAGTTCCACAAAAATCAGTTCGATGCCCTCGATCCGGCGCCCGGGATGCCCTTCGTGCATCAGCGCGTAGCGATGATAATACTCCCCGCCGGTCTCCGGCGTGCGGTCATAAATGTCGTTGACGAAACTGAGCACATACACCGGTTGCAGTCCCTCGTATTTTTCCGTTTTGTCCAGTTGCGCGATGTACGCCTTCGAGGCGTTGAA
>JAISAX010000881.1 GCA_031266495.1 Opitutaceae bacterium | reverse complement strand
GCCGTCCGCCGCCACTCCGACGATCCGCACGTCGCCGATGAGGATCGAGCTTCCGGGAACGATGAGCGAGGAGGCTCCGCCGTCCGGTGTCATGAGCACCGGAGTCGTGTCCGTAGTGACAGCACGCACCATGCGGAAGCCGGCGCTGCCTCCTATGGTGAGGCTCTGGAGGTGGGCGGCGGTGTTGGGCTGGAGGGCCGTGTCGGCCGCCGCGCCCTGCGCGGCGGTAGCGTAGTCGGAGGCGGCGTCGGTGATGTCGGAGGTCAGTGCAACGGTGCCATCCTTGGTCGGGAGTTCGATGCGGAAGCAATCTGAATTCGCTATACCGCCCGCGGAAAAAAGCACGGACTTGTGTCCAACGGCGGGATTACGGAACAGCATCCCGCCCACCAAATAAGGCGCATCATAAAACGTTTTCCGATCATGCATGACCTGCGCCCCTGTCAGCCTCACGACGCCACTCCATCCATTGACACTCATCACGCCCGCCGTATCCACGGCCACCTGACCGTCCGCAACACCGGATTTCACCACGCCCGCCGCCTCGGCGTTCGCCACCGACACAAAGGCCTGCCCCATATCGATGAACTCGAAAATCGGCGGAGACGTATTTCGCGTATTGTTCAACTTTATCTCATGCTGGTTGTGCGAGTTGATCACGCTGGTGGCGTTCCACACTTCACCCGCCAGGTGTATCTGTTCGTTAACTACAAGCGTGGATTGTGCCGGGTCGGCGGCGTTGAAGGTGAATACCCCGGACCCGGCGGCATCGTCCCACACCTGGCGGGCGAAATACTCCGTGAGGTCGGCGACGGATGGCACGTCCGTGCCGAAATCGTGAGGAGCGAGAAGCCCGCCGACGCCGTTGAGCGCGGAAATAGCGGCGGCATTGGCCGCGATTGCGTTGGCGAGGCTGGCGTCGCCGTCCTGCCGCGCGGTCCGCTCTATGCCGAGTTCGGCGTCCATGCCGGCCTCGGCATTGGTTATCCTTTGGTCCAGGAGTTCCTCGGAGGCAAGGGCGCGAGCCGCCTCTTGGGCAATGGCCCCACCAAGCCCATCCTCCACCCCCATGGCGCGGACCGCCTCGGCCGCCAGCTCGCCATTAGTGGAGGCCAAATCCCCCGCCAGATCATTCCAGCGCCCCAGCATCTCCTCCTCCACCTCGCTCAGACGACTGGCGCTCGCCAGGTCGCCTCCGGTAATGGTCGCGCCTTCCGCCAGCGACAGGGTGCCTCCGCTGGCAATGGTGAGGGTTGCGCCAGCGGGGACGGTGGCGTCGCCGGTGAGCAAGGCGTCAGGGACTTTCATCTCCCCAAATGCCACAGGGGCGGTGAGGAGCAGCAGCAGGGTAAAAATACGAGTTGTCATAAAAATTTGATTACGGGTTGGCGGTGTTGGGGACTTGCTGCGCGGTGTAGCGGATGTGGTATCCGGCAATGTCCGGCTCGCCGTTGAATTTCAGAGTGAATCCTTCGTTGATCGGCTCGCCCTCCACCCAAGGGATCAGAATGTTATTACCTCCAACAGGCCGTTGCAGGACCAGCGAAAGGATGGTGATCGTCGCGCCATCCTCCACCTCGTCAAATGGGGTTGGAAATTCCACGCTGACAGTGTCGGCCCCCACGGGGATTTCGGTAGTTCCGGTCACGGTGCGAGCCAGCATCATGGTTACGGCGGATTGCGCGGCCTCGGCAGCCTCGGCGGCAGATTCCGCCCGGTTAGCGGCTGCGGTGGCAGCACCGCTCACCGCTTCATCCGGGGCGCTGGTGTCGCCATGGTAGAGGCTATTTTTGACCGTAACATTAAATTGCAATGACAAGGACTCCTCATTGTCGCGACGGAAACCGATCTCGCCGTTCACCGTTACGCTGGCCTTGTCATTGGCTGTCTTGGGCGGGTCGTAACCCATCATCTTGTTGAGAGGAACCGTATTCAGGTTAAGGATACCTCTCCAGACCCAGACAGGATCGCCCTCCGTGCCTTCATTGATTTTCTCGAAATTTTCGCAAAGGACAAGATAACCGCCATCATATTTCCCCTGCTCTTTCATGCAAAACCAGACGAAATCGGGCTCGGCATCGGTAATGCGCCGAATGAACTGGATTTCCAGCATGGGGAAGCTCCCGCGAACCAATGTGATATTGTTTACGATTTGCCTGGAGCCGGGCTGGGGGATCAATAGGCAATTATCGATGTTGAAATAAAAGCGCACAACGGAAGCCAGGTGTGTCAACGCAGCCGGTGATTTGACTTGGCGCATCTCGTATGGCCGACAAGCGCAATACCGGACGCACACGCATCAACGACGGAATGAAGGAACTCGCGGGCAACCTCGCCGATCCGGCGATGGCGCTTGCCCAAGGTCAGGGCGTGAGCGGCGCGATGCGCGCCAGCCTCGAAGGCGCGATGATCGACAAGCTCCTTGGCCCTACCGCCATCCTTTCCGGGATGATGCTCGGCGTTCTAAAGACGATCATCCTCATCACCAAGAACACCGAGATGTTCAAGCGCGGCATGGAACAGGTGTCGCGGATGCAGACCCTCCAGACGCAGTTTCAGACGCTCCTGAAAAGCGTGTCTGCTGCGAAGGCTCGCATCGCCGAACTCTACAAGTTTGCCGCCGCCACTCCGTTCCAGATCGGTGAAATCGCTGAGGCGTCGCGCAACCTCGAAGTCCTCACCCGTGGTGCTCTCTCCACCGGAGCCGGGCTGCGCATGGTCGGCGATGCCGCCGCCGCCACCGGCGGCGATTTTGCCAGCACCGCTTTCTATATCGGTCGTCTCTATGCCGGCCTGAAAAACGGTTCTCCCATCGGCGGCGTATTGATGCGTTTGCAGGAACTCGGCCTGGTCTCCGGTACCGCCCGACTGCAACTCGAACAACTCACAGACTCTGGCGCGGATTTTGGAGCGACTTGGGCTATCATCCAGAAGGAACTGGCGAAGACGGAAGGGGCGATGAAGCGCCAGTCCGAAACCATTACGGGCTTGCAGGCCAATCTCGAAGATGCCCGCGCCATGATGGCCGGTGCATTCGGCGAGCCGTTTCTTGAACAGGAAACCGAGTCGATCAAGGCCGCCATCGCCACCACCGAACACCTCACTCCCGTTCTCGCTCACGTCGCCAAAGACCTCGCTGTCGTTACCGGTGCATGGAGCAAATTCGTAAACTGGGTAAAGCAGCCGCTCATTCCGCAAGACATGCTGACCGGGATGTGGGATGCGCTGGTCGCCATCGGCGGGGCCATGGCAGGGATGCAGGTCGCAGTATGGGTTAAAAAGATTTTTCAGGCAAGGGCCATTGTCGATGCGTGGCGCAAGGCCACCGTCGCAGCCAATGCCGCCCTCGCCGCCAACACCACGTTACAAAAGCTCAACGCGAGCATTACCGCAGCCAATGCCGCCGCTGCCAAATCGTGGGCGGCGGGCGAAATCCTCGGATCCGCCGCCTCGAAAGCCAAGGCTCTTGCCCTCACTGCCGCCACCATCGCCATGAACATCCATACCGTGGCGATGGCACGGGCCACAGCGGCCAGTGGCGCGTTTTCACTCGGCACCTACCTCGCTTCCACTTCTCTCGGCGTGCTGCGTGTTGCCGTCCTCGCCACCGGCAAGGCGCTCGCCTTTATCGGGCGAGCACTCGCTACCATGCTGGTTGCCATCGGCCCCATTGGCGTGGCCTTGGGTGTGTTCGCTGCCGGGATCATCGTCCTGATGCGTTGGCGAAGCGCTACCCTCGCCGCCATCGAAGCGCAGGAAAAATTATCAAAGGCGCTCGCCGAAACTACCCGCCAGTTTCTCACTCAGATGAAGGCCATCCGGACTACGGATGACTGGAGTGAGGCTCTGGCGAAACAGACCGCCGAACTGGTAAAGGCGCAGGAAGCTCTCTCCAATGCGAAGAACCGGGGCGCGGACAAAAATGAGATCAGGATGCTAGAAAACGAGATCGAAATGCGCAAGAGGCTGCTGGCTGTTACCCAAAATATGGATACGCGCAATCTTGCGCCGGGGCGGAAAGAAGAAGCTCGTCTTGATTCGCTCACTGATTCGCGCCGTCAGATTGAAGAACAGATGGCGATGGACTCTGGCAATGTTTCCAGGCTGCGCGAGATCAAGGCTGACAAGGAACGATTGCTTGCCGAGGGCGAACTGGCGTCGGAGCGAATGCGTGAATTCAATCAGAGCGACGCCGGGAAGCGTCTGAATGCTATCGGCATCGAAGAAGCGGAAGCGCGGGGACAGATTGCACAGGCGGAAAAAGAGAACGAGGATCCCGAGGCGCGAAAAGAGCGGTTGCAGCAACTCAAGAAAAAATACACCTACAAACACATTAAGGCCAAAACGTGGAAAGAAAAGAAGGCGGTGAAGGCCGAGTTTGAGCAAAAGAAACAGGAAATCGAAAATGAACCGGACTCCCGCATTGTTGTCGCCGAGGAGCGTCTGAAAAAGCTCGCCGAAGAGAGAGCCGCCATTGCCCGCGCATCGGGTGTTGAAGCATTGCAGCTTCGCCAGCGCCTTCTCGATCTCGATGAGCAAATCAAGGGAGGGCGTGCCGACCCTGCCGTGACCGAAGAGCGGGAGCGTGTCCGCCAGCGGTTGCGCCAGATCGGCGAAATCGCCCAAAATCCCGGCCAGACTGCGCAGGAAGTGGAGCAGTTGCGAAAGCAGATTGCATCCACGCAGTCGCGTGAAATCGATCTCGACGCCGAGACGCGCACGGTCGAGCTACAATCGAAGGGGCTGCAACTCGCGCAGCAAACCCACGACATCAGGGTGCGTGCCTTGCAGATGCAGGCCGACCTCGCCGCCGAGACTTACGGTTACGAATCGCAGGCAGCGCGGGAAGCCCGCAACCGTGTGACTCAGGAAGAGAAGGCATGGAAAATCGCCCGCGAACGCGCCAAGGCCGAACAGGCGTCACAACGGGAGCGGGTGCGCATTGCGCAGATGCAAACCGACGCGCAGGATTCACTCAACCAGGGTGAATATGGCTCGGCCCGCGCTCAAATCGACGCCGCTCGCCGCGCCGAAGAAGCACAGCGTATCGCCGACGCACGACGCCATGCGGAAGAATCCGGCGAAGACCCTGCCGTGGCCGAAGCCGACATGCGCGCACAGATCGCACAGGAAAACGCGGCGCGCCAAATCCGGGAAGAGGAGTTCAGGCGCGAGCAGAGCCGCCAGCGCGAGGTCAACGAAGCGTTGGGGCAAGGTGATCGCAAGGGTGCGACGGGAATCCGCGACCGCCAGAAATTCGAGGCGTTGACCGCCCAATATGTGAAGGAAGGCGGACTCGGCGAAGAGGATGCCCGTACCGAGTCGCTGGCGGATATTCAGGCGCAAATGATGGCCGATGCCATGGGGCAGCAGCCGCGCGTCGTCGCATCGTCACTACAAAAAGTCGGCGGCGGCGGCGGAGCCGCCGGGGTTGACCCGTTGTTACGTGTGCAAGAGCGCATGACCGCCCTACAGGAGAGCATGGTTCAGGCGCTCGACATTATCGCGGAAAACACGAAAGGCGGAAATGGCATTAAGTAAAAATCTCAATCCGAAGTATCCGAGCGGTTTTTACATGATCGACGGTGGCGAACTGATTACCGACCGCTACGGCATTTCCAGCGCGGAGGCGGTATGGGAATACGTTGGCGACGACCCGGTAATGTCCATCGCTCCGAAAATCGGTTCGGCGCACCCCGATTACGGGTTCCTTTCGCTCGATCTACGGCGCATCGTCAAGGCGTCAGGAAAACACACGATCCGCGGTTCCTACTACGGCGTGGATGGCACGCCCGATCCGGTGTATTCGCTAAAAGTATCCATGCGTGACGAGCCGATTGAAACGCATCCGAAGTTTGCCGAGTTCGCAACTGCCGCCAATGGGGCCAAGTTCGATCCCGAGACCGGCGAATTCTGGGGATTTTTCGACAAAACCAAACCGGACTGGCACGGCGTCGAAAGCTACCTTGATCCCGGTGCGACATGGACGGAAACGAGCGTGCGCTCCACCCGTCCGAATGACCTGCACGATTTGGGAGACCGCGATGCGCCCTCCGGTCCCTATCCCCAAAATATCGGAGCCGGGAGAAACTGGCTCTACATCGGTTGTGATTACGAAAAGCGGGGTTCTTGCTACACCATTAGCAAGACGTGGCAACTTTCTGGACGTTACGGCTGGAACCAGACCATTTATAGCACATGAGCGGCTTCATCGATCCCATCCAGGTTCATCCGATCCGCACCGGCACGCCCATCGGCGAGGCGGCGCGCAATGCGTCACAATCGGCATCGCAGCTCGTGTACCTTGAATGCGAGTGGCCAGGCCCGACCAACCAGTATGCGATCTGGACGCATGTCTGGATCAAGACGCTGCCGGGCACCGGGAAAATCCCGGCGCCCGAGCCAATCGGAACGAACGGGTGGCGGCCCAAATTTTACCTCTACCTTGGCCAATGCACGGTCAATGTCACCGGCTCCGGAGCCGGGCAGACACGGACAGCCACCGTGCACAACGCCGACCAGGGCTCCTTTCGCAGCTTCATCCAGGCAGGGAACGGCTACGTGCAATTCACCGCCGCCGATCTGCCGGAGCATCCCCCCCAGGTCACGATGGTGCGTGATGTCGTTTTCTTCCGCAACCAGAGGGCCACGGCATGAGCATCGAAACCAGCGCGCAGGGCAACGCCCCCGCCCTCCTGCCGTCCTCGCCCTGCGTGCTCTTCCGCCGCGCGGACGGCAACACCGCCATCGACAGCTCCGCTTCCCGGATCGCCCTGCCATATCCGAATATCGAATACGATCTGCGGGCATATTCGCCCAATGGCACTCAAGGGCGGCGACTTATCTCAAAGGAGTCAATCCGGACGATGGGATATGGTGACTACGGCTACCCGAACAGATGGGCGGCGCTCATTCTCCGCCTGCCCTACGATGAGGCCGTCCCCGTCAAGGTTTACAGGACATATAATTTTTCGCTCACGAGAACAGGACCGGATGGATGGACCGGCGGCGGAAGCGAAACCCTGCAATACAGTGAGAGTCGCTCGTTACGTTGGTCTCCCGGGAAAAAAGCATGGGTATGGGACGGCACAGGCATCGGGACCAATCATCAGATAGTCCCGGGTGTCCCGACGGGAGCAGACAACGGATGGGACTGGATTGCACACGGTAATCGCAGTTGGGTAGATGGGGTGCTGAGTGAAACGATATGGTTTGAGACCTTATCCGGGACTGGCCCTTCTTTTGATCCCCCCGGCCCATTCCCGGATGATTTCGATGATGTGGAGAATTACGCCGGGCACGCGGCAACGATCGCCCAGCAGAACAACCGTCTTCCCGACGACCCGCGATGGTCATCGGGATGGAGCAGCTTGAGCCTGATCGATCAGGCCAAGGCACTTTCTGAATACGCCAGTAATGTAATAAGCATTACCGGCGCATCCGTGTCGGAATACGGCAAGTCCTCCAGCTACAGAGATAGCGATGGCTCCGGGTCGGCACAATGGGACTACTCCGATCCCGTAACCCTGGAGTCGCTGGCCGCCGAGGTGGAGGGTTACGCGGCGGAAGACATGGACTGGGCGGACGTGCCGCCGTCCACAGCCGATAGCAACGGCCCCCTGCTCCCCTGGGGCGACAGGATGCGGGCGCTGACCGGTGGCCTTGCCATCCGCCCCGGCCTGCCCGTCACCGACGACGACACCCCGCCCTCCCTCCTGCTAGCCAACGACGGGCGCGATGCCTTCCGGCTCCTGCTCATCCGCTACCGGCACACGATAGCCGTGCCGCGCACGCTGACCGGCCGCGTCACCCACACGCACGCCATCAAGCGCCTGTCGCCCAAAGAGGATGCCCTGCCCATGTACCTCGTAAAACCCCCTTCTGGCAACCCCTACCCGTTGCAGGGTGAAGACGAACCCATGTGGGAGTTCACCGTCGAGACCGTGACAAGGCAGATCACCCGCTACTCTCGCGAGATCCCCCGCCCCTGGACGGAGTACGGCTGGATCAACTACGAAATCCCCGGCAGCGCCGTGGTCTTTCCCCATGCCACCGCCGAACACATCGACGCCGCCGCTCTGACCGTATTCGGCAACACAGCCGGACGGAAGTGCCGCCTGCGAGCCGTGGCCCGCGACGGACGCTCCAACTGGCGCGTAG